>DATNBU010000038.1 GCA_035571835.1 Candidatus Limnocylindrales bacterium
AACGCTGGAGGCGCGTATTTTGCCAACGCAGACCTTTCCAGCGCGATTTGCACCAATGCTGATTTTGAAAGCACCACGCTCGACGGCGCGAATGTTGCCGGAACCGATTTCACAAATGCCGACTTCTCACTCGTCCACGCGATTGGTATCGTCGGGTGCCCCGCCGCGTTGCCGTCCAATTGGGTTTGTTTATCGGGGATGCTCGTCGGTCCGTTCGCCGGACTGAACTACGCCAACTTGTCGGGGGTCGATTTTTCCGGACTGAACCTCGATTCCATCGTGCTCGTGCACGCCAATCTTACGGGTACGGTGTTTGCCGGCACCAACCTTTCGTACGCGAGGCTTGATCACGCCAACCTCACGAATGCGGACATGAGCACTGCGACGTTGACGCGGGTCTCTGCAAGCTCACTCGCCGGGTGCCCCGCGGCTCTGCCGCCGGGGTGGGCATGCATCGCGAATACTCTCGTCGGTCCGGGTGCGACCATGGAGGACGCCGATTTTACCGGCGTCAACTTTGCAGGTTTCGATCTCACGGGAGCGACCTTCCGTGACTGTAACATCTCGGACGCGACGTTTGCCGGCGCCAACCTGACGGGCGTCGACTGGTACTACAGCATCTGTCCGGATCACGAGCAGTCTTACAACTACATCTCGTGCTGCAGCCATCTCATCGACGTGCCGGCGTCGTGCGGACCTTAGAGCTGGGACTCACGCAGCTGATGTCCACCGGCATCCCTCCACGGCCCTTCTCGTCGTGGAGGTTTCCATCAGCACGGTGGCGCAGGATCGATTGTCGAAGACCCGGATCTACGCCGCTGCAGGAGTGAACAACTACTGGATCGTCAACCCGGCGGAAGAGTGGGTAGAGGTCTATCGCTCAGTGAATCCCGAGCTTCGCGTGTACTCGGATATCCGGCGGTTCGCATCCGGCTCGATTCTCGACCTTGACGCAGCGCCGGACGTAACGGTGCCTGCGGACGCATTGTTCCCCTCCCGCGCGGGGCCGGGCGTAGCCTGACGCTGGCATCCGCCACTTTTCAGGCCGAAACTCCAGCCCCATGAACACGAGGACGACCGACCGCCCCCTCTGGCACAGCAAGCTCAGGATCGAGATGCCGTCGCAGCTCGACCTTTACGAGAAGACCAAGCTCCTTCAGTGGAACGCGACGAGCGAAGTCGACTGGTCGCGCCCGATCGTGAACTTCTCGGAAGCATCCTACGCGCCGTACGCGTCGAGCATCTCGCGCGAGGACTTCGACCGCATGGCCGCCGAGCGCCGCGCGTCCACGTTCACGCAGCTGTTCTTCGGAGAGCAGGCGGCGCTCGCGCTGTCGGCGCAGCTCGTCAACCAGTGCGACGAGCTCGAGGCGCGCATGTGCCTCGCGGGCCAGATCATCGACGAGGCCCGCCACGTGGAAGTGTTCGGCCGCTATCTCGACAAGCTCGGTGTCGACTCGCCGATCGATCCGATGCTCGAAGGCATCGTGCACCGCATCCTCGACAGCGACTTCTACGGCGAGAAGATCGTCGGCATGCAGATCTTTCTCGAGGGCATTGCGGTCGGCCTTTTCCAGATCTTCCAGAACGAAAGTCCCGACCCGCTGCTGCGCGACCTCATGCGCGGCGTGCTGCGCGACGAATCGCGCCACGCAGGCTTCGGCGTGATGTACCTCGCGAACAAGTTCGAGCACGCGACCGAAGCCGAGAAGAAACGCACCGAGGAATTCGTCGGCGACCTTCTGCGAGGATTCGGCGCGCTGATGGGCGGCGGAGCGTTCCTCGGCTCGACCTTCAGCGACATCCGCCACCGGCTGAAGCAGATCGGCCTCGATCCGCGCTAGCGGATCGTTGGAAGGGTCCGCGCTACTCGGCTGCTTTTCCCTTGAAACTCCCGTCCGCATTCTTGCGGACTGTCGTCGAATCGACTTTCGATTCGAAGCACGCGCCGCCCCGGTCGATCGTTGCCTGAATTCGAAGCGGAAGATCGAAGGGAGAAAGCGGAAGGCCGCTGCCGGGAATGCCGTATTCCGGGTCGATCCCGGAGCCGAGACCACCGTTGTATGCAGAGATTTTGAGCTCGCTCTGTTTGTCGGCGCCTGGCTCGATCGATACGCGTTCCTTCTTTAGCTGTCCGCCGGGGGTAAAGACGGTCTGGCTGAACGAAACCCCGTCCCTGGTATCCCACCCGCGATCGTACGGATTCCAGTAGGCCCGGAACAACACATTGGAATTCGCATCGAAGATGCAGACCTGCAGGCCGCTGCCGAGCGAAAGATCCCCGAGCATGCGCGATGGCACGGCGGCCCCGTCCGTCCACTGCCACGTCAGCCGCTGCTTGTCCGGATCTGCTGCAAGGATCTGTAGCTTGCTCCGCGCGGGATCGAGCGAGTGGAGGCAACCCGGACGCGGACCGGGCACGCATCGATTCGGAGCGTTGCCCGTTTGGCACGGCGGGCATTCATCGGGCACAACGAGGCATTCGCCGTCGGCGCATCGATGGGCAGTCTGTGAGAACGCGAAGTCGCCGCCGCACAGACCGGGAAACGCCTGGTGCAGGATGACCTGAATGGTCGTATTGCCCCCGGATCCCGAGCCGCTGAATGTCTGGCCATCGGCACTGACCGTGCCCGCAAGCGACACGTCACAGCTTCCGATCGCTTCGTTGAGGGACGAGTAGAAGTACGGCGCGTCTCCGTAAAGTACTGCGCCGGAGAGCTCGAGACTGCGCGTTGCCTGGTCGAGCGTCCCGACTTCCGCGCCGCCGGTCGTGGGTCGGCTGAATCGAACGATGCCGTCGCGCTGCTCGACGTCGCGCAGGTCTTCGAGGAGAAAACCAGGATTTCCCCCGGAGGTTTCGACTTTCCAGCGGCCAGTCATGTCGATGCAGGAAGGTACGGTGGTGCCGCCGCTGCAGACGCCGGAGCTGCACGTCTCGCCGCTGGTGCAATCGTGGTGATCGCTGCATGCGGCGCCATCTCCGAGCGGCGTGCAGATGCTCGGCTCACCTTCGCAGGAGAAGCACGGCTCGACGCGGCAGCGCGCATCGCAGCCGTCGCTGTTGGTGGTGTTGCCGTCGAAACATTCGCAGCGCGTCGCCACCAGGCGAATATTCCCCGCATTGAATCCGAAGATGAGTGGAAGATTTGCGTCGATTACGCCGTCGCCGGCAAGGACGCGTGCCCGGAACGGGAGGCCTCCGTACTGGCCCGCCAGCGTGCTTCCGCTGAGCGTCGAATCCAGGGTTCCGTAAGGGAACGCACTGTTGAAGGCGGGCATCGGTATCGAGACCGCGTCGCCTGTCTGGGAGATCTCGAACAGCGTTCCGCGGTCGTTAACCCAATGTCCACTCAGGTCCGTCGCCGATGCCTGCGACCGGAACGCCGCGAGGCACACAACCGTGACGAGAAGGCGGAGTCGGTTCACGAAACCCTATACGGGCCTGCCCACGGCCGAGTCAACGACCGCTTCGTCCGAGCGACGTCATCAGCGACCCGGCAACGACCAGCATTGCGCCTGCAATCCCTGCGTGACTGACCGGCTCGGCCGTGAAGATCACCGGATTCACGAGCGACGCGACGTGCACGGCAAGAAGCGTCCCGAGCGGCGTGATCGCAAGAATCGCACTCACGCGCGTGGCCTCGGCGTGCGCGAGCGCCTCGGAAAACGTCGCGTACGATACCACCATGTTGACGATGCAGAACACTACGGCCGCGACCTCGACGTGGTTCATCAGCACCAGCGTCGACGGTGACGAGAGCGGCAGGAAGATCAATGCTCCGGCAGCATAAAGGCAAAGCATGATCTGCGCCGACCCCATGCGCTCGAGCAGCTGCTTTTGCGCAAGCCCGTAGGCTGCCCATGCAATCGCCCCGATCACGATGAAGACGAGACCCGCGTAGTAACGGTCGAGGCCGCTCAGCATGTGCGAGATCTGGTCCGACGAGAACACGCCGAGCCCGACCACGAGCACGAAGAACCCGAGCCACTGCACGACCGAGAAGCGCTCCTTGAAGAACACGATGCCGCCGAGCGTGAACAGCATCGGCGCAATCTGGATGACGACCTGCGCGGTTCCGGCGTTCGTGTACTGGAGCCCGAGCGCGTAGAGCCCGTAATTGCCCGCAAGACCGACGGCGGCAATGCCGAGCAGCACCCAGTGATGCCGCGCGAAGCCGCGAAGCATGGGCATGCTTCCGCGCGCGCGCAGCAGCACGCCGAGAAACGCAGTGGCGGCAAGAAAGCGGATCCACGTAAGCGTCATCGCATCGAGCCGCCCGAGCGCGATCTTGAGCCCGAGCGGCAGGATCGACCACATCGACACGGTGGTGACGGCGAGCGCGAGGCCGTAGGCCGAGCGGCCCGAAGTCTGGTGAAGCTGGCGCGGCGCACGCGGCGCAGGAGCGGAATGTGGCGCAGGAGCGGAGCGTAGCGGAGGAACCGCGCGCGGCGGATGAGATTGCAGGGCTGGCATCGCGGGCTCAGGAAGCCAGCGATTGTCCCATCAGATCCTCGAAGTTCAATCTGTAGAAGCGCTCGACGGCGTTTTGCGATAGCCCCTTCATCGTTCCTTCGAAGCGGCGGATCGGATTGCGGCCGCCTTCGACGTGCGGATAGTCGCTCGAAAACAGGCAGACCTCTTCGCCGGCCTGCTCGATGATCCAGCCGACGTCTTCGGACGGGTAGGGCGTCACACGGACCTGGCGCCGCACGATCTCGCTCGGCAGCGCCGACAGCGCGCGCAGCCGCTCTTCCATCTTCGAGAACGCGGCGACGGCCGAATCCATCATCCGCATCCAGCCCGGAACCCACGACGCGCCCTGCTCGATGACTCCGAACTTGAGATCCGGATGGCGATCGAGCACGCGGTCGAAGATCAGCGTGGCCAGCGTCTGCGCGGGCGGTCCGGGAATGGCCATGTAGTCTACAGAGCGGAAGTTCTCGTCGCCGCCGTGGAAGTCGGGAATCGGCGGCAGGCCGTTGTTGAAATACTCCGGATCGAGAAGCTCGCCGCCGCCCCCGACATGAAACAGGATCGGAACGCCGGCCTCGGCGGCCTGCGCCCACACCGGATACAGGCCGACGTGGCTCGGCGAGTGGCCGACCGGACAGTCCGACGGCACCAGCAGTGCTTTGGCGCCCATCGCGATGGCTTCGCCGGCGGCGCGCTCGGAGAGCTCGAAATCGGCCAGCGGGACGTAGCACGTGGCGATCAGCCGCTTGTCGGTCCCGCAGAAATCGATCATCGCGCGGTTGTGTCCGGTGGCGACTTCGTACGCGAGGTCGACGTCGTCGCTGTGCTCGAGGTCGACGAGGTACTTGCTGAGGAACGTGTTGAACACGAGCTGGCTCGAAAAGCCGAGCAGGTCGAGC
This sequence comes from Candidatus Limnocylindrales bacterium, assembly GCA_035571835.1. NCBI lineage: Bacteria > Bacillati > Chloroflexota > Candidatus Limnocylindria > Candidatus Limnocylindrales > Candidatus Limnocylindrales bacterium. The sequence continues at coordinate 5,374 of DATNBU010000038.1, forward strand.
GCACGCGGCCGGTCTTCCTTGAGGAACGAGCCGGTGGCGCTCCAGTTCTTGCGAAGCAGGATCTGCTCCTCGTCGAGCGCGCGATAAGCGGGGTCGTGGTGGTCGCGGCGCGCCTTGTCGATCAGCTTGTGCTCGCCGGGCCGCACGGCGGAAAGCCCGAGGCGCGGCATCCTCTGGCGCACGTCGCGCGGAAGAAACGGATCGAGCCAGTCGGGAGTCTCGACGATGTGCGAATCGGCGTCGTGAACGACGCGGCCTTCGACGTACGGCATGACGCGGCCCCTATAGACGATTTCTTCGCCTTACGCACGAGAGTAGGCTCGCGCCCCCACCTCGGTGACGCGGGGCGACGGAGGAAAACGACATGCAACGACTCTCCGGCGTGGACGCGGCTTTCCTCTACATGGAGACGCCGGCCCAGCACATGCACGGGCTCGGCGTCACCATCGTCGATCCGTCGACGATCCCCGGCGGCTACGACTTCGAGGCGGCGCGCGCCGAATACGTGCGCCGGCTGCTCGCGCTTCCGGCCTTCGGCCGCCGCCTCGTCGAGTTTCCGCTCGGTCTCGACCATCCGGCCTGGATCGACGCGCGCGTCGAGCTCGCGTCGCACATCATCCGGGCCGAGCTGCCGGCGCCGGGAACACAGGAGCAGTTCGAAGCGTTCGTCGGCCACTACGCGGGCCAGCAGCTGCGCCGCGACCGGCCGCTGTGGGAGTTCTGCCTGCTCGAAGGTCTCGAAGGTGGCCGCCTTGCGATCCTTGCGAAGGTTCATCACGCGATCGTCGACGGCGTGTCGGGATCGCAGATGCTGCAGGAGATCTACGATCTCGAGGCGATCGCGCCCGAGCGCGACGTCTATCCGGAAGGCTACGGCGAGGACGAAGCCGCGCCGTCCCTCTTCAATCTGGCGGCGGCGTCGATCGCGGCGCGCGTCGGCGATCCGATCCGCGCGGTCAGCGTCGTGACCGATACGCTGATGTCGGCGGCCGAAGCGGTGGTCGCGCTTTCCGAGAGCGAGAACGTCACGCTGCCGATGGCGGCGCCGCTGACGCCGTTCAGCCATTCGCTGACGCCGCGGCGCGCGGTGTCGTTCGCGCGCGCCGCGCTCCCGGACGTCAAGGCGATCAAGAACGCATTCGGTGCGACGGTCAACGACGTCGTGCTCGCGGCCTGCGCGATCGCGATGCGCCGCCGGCTCGACAGCGCGGGCGTGCTGCCCGATCGCCAGCTGATCGCGTCGGTGCCGGTCTCGGCGCGCAAGACCGGCGAAAAGACCGGAGAGGAAGCCGAGAGCTTCAACCGCGTTTCGGCGATGTTCGTCGGGCTTCCGGTGCATCTGTCGGATCCGGCCGAGATCCTGGCCGAGGTCAGCCGCAATGCGGCGACGTCGAAGAAAATGATGGCGTCGATGGGAACGGACCTTCTCGGCGACTGGGTCGAGCTGCTGCCGCCGCTGCTGTTCGCGCAGGCGATGCAGCTGTACTCGGCGCTGCGCATGGCCGAGCGGCATGCGCCGGTGCACAACCTGGTGGTCTCGAACGTGCCGGGACCACCGTTTCCGTTCTATGCCGGCGGCGCGCGCGTGCTCGCAGTGTATCCGCTCGGACCGATCCTCGAGGGCGCGGCGCTCAACGTCACGGTGTTCAGCTACGAGGACGCGCTCGACATCGGCGTGGTCACCTGCCCGGACCTCGCGCCGGAGATTGGCCCGCTATCGGCAGCGATCGTCGAGGCGGTGGCGGAGCTGAAGGCCGCGGCCGACTTCGCGCTGCGGGCACGATAGCTTCAGCGATCGGCCGCTTGCCTCCTCACTGTCATTCCGGGAGCTGAGAAACCGGCTGCGTTTCGACTCCACACTTGCGAACTGCGCATTCGCGGGAAAAGTGGAGCTCACCACCATTCCCGAGAACCGAGGCCTTTTTGGCGTGCTGGCTCCGGTGGCGCGGCCTTTGCATAGTACGCGGCGAGGGACCCCTAACCGGTGTGCCAGCCAGGACGCATCGAGAACCGAACAGGAGATCGACCCGTGAAAGCAACCTACCGAACGAAAGCAATCCTCCAGACCAATGCGATCATCGCCCTGACAGGCCTCTGCGCGCTGCTTGCGCTCCCCGCCATGGGCTTTGCCGGCGAGTCGGCGAAGAGTCTCGAGGCCATTGCGGCAGAGACGGCGACGACCGCCGCACAGCACCAGGCGCTGGCTGCCTATTACCGCGAGAAGGCCGCTGACCAGCGGGCCGTCGTCAAGACCCACAAGGACATGGCGGCATCCTTCGTCAGCAAGGCAGATACCGGCGCATCGAACATGCGCGCTCACTGCGAGAGTCTGGGGAAGGCGGCTGAGCAGCTGGCCGCCGAGTACGATGCGATGGCCGCGGTTCAGGACGAAGAGGCGAAGAAAGCCGGAAAGTAAATCGTGATTCGAGCGGCGCCGTTGCGGAGAACGAACGGCGCCGCTCGCGTCTGTCCGCTCCGCAATTGCCTCTTGCCGTAAGGCCGATTTCCCAATAATGGACCGCGACGCCGGCTGAGCAGCGGGCATTGCGGGAGGAAATCATGCAGAGGCGAGCTCTTGGAGCACACTTAATCTTTGCGATCGGGTTTGTGGTCGTCCTGGCCTCGTCGAGCATCGCAGCTCCGACGGCTTCCGAGAAGTGCAACGGGTCCAAGCTCAAGGCGACCGGCGCGGCCGTCTACGCCGAAGCGAAATGTCACCAGAAGGCGACGCTGTCCGAGACGGCGGTCGACGGTGCGTGCATCACCGGCGCGGAAGGAAAACTGTCTTCGTCGTTTTCGAGCGCGGAGGGCAAAGGCGGCTGCGAGGTCACCGGCAACTACGGCGACGCGAGAGACGGCGTAGAAGCCTGCATCACGAGCTTCGCGTCGGCGATCAGCGGAGACGTCGCCTGCGCGGCCTACAAGATGAAGGCGGTCGGCAAGAAGACCAGCGCCAAGATGAAATGCTGGCAGAAAGGCGTGCTCGGCGGCGGCTCGGCGGCGTCCGACTGCCTTTCGAAGGCCGAGGACAAGTTCGACTCGGCCATCGTCAAGGCCGACAGCCTCGGCAACTGCACCGACACGGGACCGGCGCTCGAAGCCCTGGTCGACGATTGCGTGACGAGCCTCGTCACCACCGCAAACCAGACAACGACCACCACGACGACCACAACCACGACGGCACCCGACTCGTGCACGCTCAACGACAACACGACGGTCATCGGAACGCCGAGCCCGAACGACTGCGGGCTTCTCGACCGCGACACGAGCGCGTGCGATGCGAGCCGCGGCGCGCTCGGCCTGACCGGCTACTGGCTCAAATTCTCGTGCCGCGTCACGCTCGGAAAATCCGGTTCGAACGTAACGGCCCAATCCGACGGCCAGCCGGACTACAAGAGCAACTACTTCGCGAACGCGAATCCGTGCCACGAGACCTACACGGGCGGTATCCAGAACCCGAACACGATCGCGGCGCAGAGCTATTCGCTGACATTCCCGGCTTCGCCGAATACGACCGCCCAGACGATGAACGGAACCGCCGTCGTCGGCCTGTCGATCAACGGTGTGCCGATTTTCGGAAACTTCGCGGCGCCGGGCGACAACATCTTCGACGAGGCTGCGACGTTCGATCGCTGCGGTGCGCATCCGCAGAATACGGGCAAGTACCACTACCACAGCGAGCCGTACGCGATCACGTACGACGACTCGAGCTTCGTCGGCGTGATGCGCGACGGCTATCCGATCTACGGAAGGCGCGATCCCGATAACTCGTTACCGACCGATCTCGATGCGTACGGTGCCCACACCAGCGTGACGGTCGACAGTCCGGGGACGCCCGTCTACCACTACCACGTCAACGAGCAGATCAATCCCGAGAATGCGAGCGACTCGCAGTGGTTCATCACCACCGGCCAGTTCCGCGGGACCCCGGGCGCCTGCACGGGCTGCAACTGACGAAGACAGAAATCGGGGACAGACACCGATTTCCGGAAATCGGTGTCTGTCCCCGATTTCGTAGGCCTAGTGCGAGGACTCGAGCACGTACGCAAACACGAGCGGCGCGACGATCGTCGCGTCCGACTCGATCACGAAGCGCGGCGTGTCGACGCCGAGCTTCTCCCACGTGATCTTCTCGTTCGGCACGGCGCCCGAGTATGAGCCGTAGCTCGTCGTCGAATCGCTGATCTGGCAGAAATATCCCCACAGCTTGATGTGCTCGAGCTGCAGGTCCTGCCGCATCATCGGCACGACGCAGATCGGGAAGTCGCCGGCAATGCCGCCGCCGATCTGGAAGAAGCCGATCGACTTGTCCACGGTGGTCTTCTGGTACCAGTCCGACAGCGACATCATGTACTCGATGCCGGAGCGCACGGTGTGCACGTTCCCCACCGTCCCGCGGATGCAGTGCGACGCGTAGATGTTGCCGAGCGTCGAGTCCTCCCATCCCGGAACGAAGATCGGCAGTTTCTTCTCGCACGCGGCGACCATCCAGCTGTCGGCGGGATCGATCTGGTAGTGCTGCTTCAGCACGCCCGAGTCGATCAGCCGATAGAAGAACTCGTGCGGAAAGTAGCGCTCGCCGCTTTTGTCGGCGGCCATCCATTCGTCGAGCACGACGTGCTCGAGACGGCGGATCGCTTCCTCCTCCGGAATGCACGTGTCCGTCACGCGATTGAGATGCCGCTCGAGCAGCTCGACTTCATCCTGCGGCCCGAGCTGGCGGTAGTGCGGCACGCGAACGTAATGATCGTGCGCCACCAGGTTGAAGATGTCTTCCTCGAGGTTGGCGCCGGTGCACGTGATCGCGTGCACCTTGCCGCGACGGATCATTTCGGCGACGGAGATGCCGAGCTCGGCGGTGCTCATCGCGCCGGCCATCGTCAGCAGCATGTGGTTGCCGCCGGCGAGGAAGTCGACGTAGCCCTGGGCGGCATCGACGACGGTCGCGGCATTGAAGTGCCGGTAGTGGTGGCGGAGAAAGTCGGAAATTCCCTTGGGTGCGACGTACGGCATCGCGCGCTTGTGCGGCGGAACGGCGGGCTTTTCAACTCGAGTCTTTTGCCGGCCGAAATCGGGGACAGACACCGATTTCCAGAAATCAGTGTCTGTCCCCGATTTCGCGGTGCTTGCGCTGCCAGTCGGCGCTGTCGCGGAACGTCTCGGCGACGTCACGGAACGTCACGCCGAGCTCGCGCGCAGCCTTTGACGAATCGAGCGAGATCCGCGCGTGCATGGTGCGCACGGCCAGCGGCGTAACCAGCGGCGCGCCGCCGGTCAGCCGGCCCCAGGCTTCGCAGCCGTACGCGTAGGCGAGCAGCACGACGAACGGAATCTCGAAGCGCGGCGCAGGAACGCCGGTCACCACCGCGAGATGGTCCATGATCTCCTTCATCGAGCAGAAGCAGCCGCCGACGATGTATTTTTCGATGGCGGGCGCAGCACCGGCGGACGTGCCCGATGGTGCGGATGCGCCCGATGAACTCGACGCAGCTGACGCGCCGGGTATCGCGGATGCGGCGCGCGGTGCGCTCGCACGAACGGCAGCAGCGATCATCGCGGCGGCAACGTCGCGCGCATCGACCACGCTGGTTCCGCCGCCGATGTTGGCCGGGATCTTTCCGTCGGTGAACTCGGCGACGAGTTTTCCGGCGCCGGTCGGTGCGGCGTCCCACGGTCCCCAGATCCAGCCGGGCAGGATCTCGACGATCGTGATGCCGTTTTTGCTGCGCCACGCGGCAAGCGCGGCATCGCCCTTCAGCTTGCTGCGGAAATACGGATTCTCGCGCTGCATCGGAAGCGGCGGCGTCGACTCGTCACCTGGGCTGCCGTCGCTCTTGCGGCCGATCGTGCCTCCGGAGCTTACGTGCACGAAGCAGCGCACCGCCGCGGCGTCGGCGGCATCGAGCAGCTTCATCGTTCCGCCGATGTTGATTTCGTCGAGCTCGGCTTCGTCCGATCCGGGCTCGAAGGCTTCGCGGAAATACGCGGCGGTGTGAAAGACGGCGTCGCAGCCGGAGAGTGCGCCGGCAAAGTCCGACACGCGTTTCATGTCGCCGACGACGATCTCCGCAGAGCATCCTGCGAGCACGCGCGACGCCTTGCTCGGATCGCGGGCGAGCGCCACGACCTGATGGCCGGCGGCTTCGAGCGCGCGCACGAGGTTGTTTCCGAGCAGGCCGGTTGCGCCGGTAACGAAGGCTCTCATGCGAACTCCGTGGACGATTCCGTAAGCGTCGGAATCAGGCTTTCGTCAGCGACTTGCGAAGGTTGGCGAGGTAGTCGCGCGCGGCTCCGGCGGTCTCGGCCTCGACGAACGAACGGATCAGCGACTGCAGCAGCCACGGCACGGGAGTGTCGGGAGCGAGCCTCTGCTTGAGCGTGATGCGCGTGTTGGCACCTTCGCCCGCAAGGCGAAGCTGGCCGCGCACGTCGGTGTTGTCGTCGCCGGCGGAGATTCCCTCGAAGGTGATTTCGTCCTTGCCGTTGCCGCGGTAGCGCGCGGTGTAGCGCACGATCATGCTGACCGGGCCGGTCGACCGTTCCTTGTAGATGAAACGGTAGGTCTCGGGCCCGACGCTCTCGCAGCGGTCGATGCCCGGGATGCAGATCGAGGAGCCCACGACGTCCCACAGGAACGCATAGACTTCGTCGACCGGCGCAGGGACGGTCACGGATTCTTCGATTTCGGTCGGAAACTTGGCCATTGCCGCTCAGATTCCCATGCGCGCGAGCTGGTCGGCGACCGCGCCCATCGCGCTCGCAAGGCTCGGATGGCTGGTCTCGAAGCGCTCGATGGCCGCGCTCAGGCGCTCGCTCAACGAATGAGGCGAGGTCCTGTCCATGACGGCGTCGATGTCGGCACGGATCTCGGCGAGCATCTGCTCGAGGTCCGAATCGACGTCACCGACTTCGCCGAGCTCGCGTCGAAGCTCGGTCAGTTTGCGGCGTAGCTCGTGTTCAGACACGTCGGTTCCTCCATCGTTTTTCCATGATTGCGGGGCGGACGACGATAAGGGCCACATCTGCTTCGTTGGATTCCGGCTTCGTTCGGTCGACGCACGGGAAGTGCGACTCCCTCTCTACGCCGGAATCCGCCTCGCATCTGAACCCTTCTCCTCGCCCGCGCTTGACCCGTTTCGTGCGCAGCCTCGGGGACATCGTCAGCCCGTCTGCGCCGACAAATCAAACAGGACGAATTAGCTTGCGGTCAACCGAGCATCGGCTTGTGGCGCGGCTGGCTGCGAACCCGCTCGAGCCACGCGCGGATGTACGGGAACGGGCTCAGGTCGAAGCCGCCCTCGTCGGCAACGTGCGTGTACGCGTACAGCGCGATGTCGGCGATCGTGTAGCGGCCGCCGACGAAGAACGTGTTGGTGCTGAGGTGCTTCTCCATGACCTGCAGAGCGGCGACGCCGTCCTTGATCTTCTCGGCGTAGCGGCGCCGGCGATGCGAATCGAACTCGGTGTGGCGCAGCCAGAACCGCGACGTCGCGATGTTCGGCTCGTGGCTGTACTGCTCGAAGAACATCCACTGGAACACTTCGGCGCGCTCCCATCGTCCGAGGGGAAGAAACGGGGTTCCATCGGCCAGGTAGACCAGGATCGCGTTCGACTCGGCCAGGCGGCGTCCGTCTTCGATCTCGAGCAGCGGGATGCGCCCGTTGATGTTCTTGGCGAGGAACTCCGGCGTGCGCGACTCGCCGGCCAGAATGTCGACCTCGACGTACTCGTACGGAATGTCGAGCTGCGCGAGCAGCAGCCGGACCTTGTAGCCGTTGCCGGAGTCGTGGAAGTCGTAGAGTCGCAGCAAAACATCACCTGCCGCCGCTTCCGGCGGGCCCGGGCGGACTATCGCTCCGGAAAATATCGTTTCGCCAATCCGGCGAGTGCATTGCGGAAGATGCGCTCGACGAACATCCGCATCGCCCATCCCATTCCGGGCACGCGCGATTCGAACCGGCAGCGCCACGTGACGAGCGTGCCGCCGTCGTCGGCGGCGAAGATGGTCTCGCCGAGATGATCCTTCATCGGCAGGCCGCCGCGGATGATCCGGTACGCGAAGCGCTTCTTCGGCTCCCACTCGACGACCTGCTCGTAGACGTTGACGCCGTTCGAGCCGAACCCGCGGATGCAGCCCATCCCGTTCCTGTCGGGCGAGCCCTGCTTTTCGAGCCACGAGTTGGAAAAGCCGGCCCAGTTCTTCCAGTCGGCGTGGTCGGTGTACGCGTCCCAGACCTTGTCGACGGGGGCGTTGAAATGTCTTTTGACTTCGATGTGCTGCATCGGTGCTGCCTCGCCGTTGCCTCTACGATGCCGGCCGGCGCGGCGGCATCGGGACGAGCGCGGAAACGCGCTGCATGTGGTCGCGGTAGCCCGGCCGGCGCGCGGCGCTGCGCTCGTCGAGCAGCGGTACGCTGATGAACACGAACATCACGGTGATGGCGGCCGCTCCGGCAACCGACCACAGGTGCGGATCGGCGGCGAGGCCGAACAGCGCAAGGCCCCACCAGAACGTCGCTTCGCCGAAGTAATTCGGATGCCGCGAGTACTTCCACAGACCGCTCGCGAGGATCTCTTCGTGATTGCGCCGCATCAGCACGTAGCTGCGCAGCTGCTGGTCGGAGACGGCCTCGATGATGGTCGCACCGATGGCGACGAAGAACGCGGCGATGTCGAGCGCGCCGAGCGGGGCAGGCGAGAACATGGCCGAGTAGACCGGCAGCAGCCCGGCGAAGACAATCAGCGTCGGGAAGAAATGCACGCCGGCAAAGCTCGCAAGCGGCCATGCGCGCCCGGTCCTGGCGCGGATGTCGACGTAGCGCCAGTCCTCGTGCTCGAGGCCGCGCCACTGCCGGTACCAGTTCCACGTCAAGCGCGCTCCCCAGAACGCGAGCGCGAACAGCACCAGCCCCTGTCGAACCGGATTGCCGCCGGGCACCTCCCAGTACGACGCGATCGCGAACGGAGCCACGCTCCAGTACGGATCGTAGAAGCTCGAGTTGTCGAACGACATGCTGAATGCGAACACGGCGATCGTCGCAGCGCAGTCGGCGACCAGCGCGACGAGGATCGGATGCGACGCGTCGATCGCGCGCCCCGCAATCATCGCCAGCATGAGAGCCGCTGCGTAGGCGAGAAGAACGAGTGCGGTCGCCCGGCGCATGGGTTCAGTCGGGGTATTCGACGGCGCAGTCGTCGGTGTCGGGCACCGACTGGCACGTAAGGACCCAGCCTTCGGCGAGCTCGGCTTCGCTCAGGAAATCGTTGTGCAGCATGTGCACCTTGCCGCGCACGAGCTTGGCCATGCAGCAGCCGCAGAACCCGCTCTCGCACGACGACGGCGGCTCGAGGCCGGTCCTCTTGGCGGCGTGAAGCACGGTTTCGCCTTCGCGCACTTCGATGGTCTGGCGCGCACCGTCGAGCGTGAGCTCGATCCGCCTGACCGGAGCGCCGCTGCCGGCGACCTCGTCCTCCTCGGCGAGCGACGTGAAGCGCTCGATGTGCACGGCGGTCGCGGGGATGCCCGAGACGAGCAGCGTGCGCTCGATCGTGTCCATGAACGGCCCGGGGCCGCAGATGTAGATCTCGCGATGCCGGCACCCGTCGAGATGGCGCCGCACCGCAGCTTCGTCGAGGAAGCCTTCGCGGATGTCGAGCCGATGCACGACCTCGAGTCTGTCCGGATGGCGCGCGGCAAGCTCGTCGAGCTCGCGGCGGAAAATGATCGAGGCTTCGTCGCGGTTCGCGTAGATGAGCCGCACGCTTCTCTTCCCGCCGGCAAGAGCGGTCTTTACGATCGAGATGACGGGCGTGATGCCGCTGCCTCCGGCAAACATCAGCAGGTCGGCGTCGTCTGCGCCGAGAACGAATTGTCCGGCTGGCGGCAGCACCTTGACGACGTCGCCCGCGGTAATGTGCTCGTTGATCCAGTTGGAGATGCGCCCGTCGGCGACGCGCTTGACCGTAACCTTGTGCTCGGACTCGACGGCCGGCGAGCTCGCCAGCGAATAGCATCGATAGAGGTGCTTGCCGCGGTGCGGAACCTGCAGCGTCAGGAACTGGCCCGACTGGTATTCGAAGACCGGGGCGAGCTCGGGCGGGATTTCGAAGACGATCGAGCTCGAGTCGGGCGTTTCGCGCACCACGCGCAGCACGCGAAGCTCGTGGTAATGATGCCTGGCCTTGGCGATTTCCATCTCGCCTTGCCCGCCGGTCGTGGTGGTGTCGCTCATTTCGGTTCGTCGTTGTGACGCGTCGCGCCGACGCGGCATTCCGCAACGATTGCGGTTGCGGCGCCGTACTTACGGGCTAAGAGTCTCCGTCACAAACCGCCGTAGTCCGGCGGCGCTCGCCTCGCATTCCGGGCGCGCCGACACGCACTATCACGGTGGAGGCGAAGTGTGACGGTCTATCGTCTGGGAAAAACGCTGGCGTTTCCGCCTCCCGAAGAAGCCGAGCCGAACGGCCTGCTCGCGGTCGGCGGCGATCTGACGCCCGACCGCCTGCTGCTCGCCTACGCGATGGGCATCTTCCCCTGGTACACCAACGAGACCCCGATCCTGTGGTTCTCGCCCGATCCGCGCGGCGTGCTGACGCCGAAGACTCTCATCGTGCATCGCTCGCTCGCCCGGCGTGCCCGATCGGATGCGTACGAAGTCACGCTCGACCGGGCGTTCGGTGATGTCATCCGCAGCTGCGCGGCAGTCGTGCGTCGCGGCCAGAACGGCACGTGGATTACCGAGGACATGATCACTGCCTACGACGCCCTGTTCGAGCTCGGCTTCGCGCACAGCGTCGAGGTCTGGAAATCGGGAACGCTCGTGGGCGGTCTCTACGGCGTGTCGCTCGGCGCGGCGTTCTTCGGCGAATCGATGTTCGCGTGCGAGCGCGACGCCTCCAAGGTGGCGCTCGTGCATCTGGTGCGTCAGCTCGACCGCTGGGATTTCGCACTGATCGACTGCCAGGTGCGAAACGACCACCTTGCCAGCCTCGGCGCCGAGCAGTGGCCGCGCGAACGGTTCCTGTCGGCGCTCCAGGCGGCGCTGCACTGCCGCACGCGCCGCGGGCCGTGGCAGTTCGACGAGGATTTCTTCGAGTCCCTTTCGCAGTCGGCGCAATGAATCTCGTCCTCGTCGAGCCCGACGAGCTCGATGGCACGCGCGCGACGATCTGCGGGCGCCGCGCGCGCCACGTTGCGCTGGTCCACCGCGCCGAGCCCGGCCGCACGCTCCGCGTCGGCGTTCTTGGCGGCCGCGTCGGCAGCGGGACTGTCGTGCGTTGCTCCGCCGACCGCGTCGAGCTCGACGTCACGCTCGAGCACGCGCCGCCCGCGGCGCTTGCCTGTACGCTCGTGCTCGCGCTGCCGCGCCCGAAAGTCCTTCGCCGCGTGCTCGCGGCGGTCGCGGCGTTCGGCATCAAGAACGTCGTGCTCACCGGTGCGCAGCGGGTCGAAAAATCGTACTGGCAAAGTCCGGCGCTCGACGACGACGCCATGCGCGATGAATTGCTGCAGGGGCTCGAGCAGGCGGGCGATACGCTGCTGCCGCTCGTCGAGCAGCGGCGCCGCCTGCGGCCGTTCGTCGAAGACGAGCTCGCAGGGCGCGCGCGCGGCTCGCTCGCGATCGTCGCGCATCCCGCGTCGAGCCAGGCATGTCCTCGCGCCGGGGCAGAGCGCGTGACGGTCGTCGTCGGACCCGAAGGCGGCTTCACCGATTTCGAGCTCGACCTGCTGTGCGCGGCGGGAATGCGGCCGGTCACGCTCGGCACGAGACCGCTGCGCGTCGAGCATGCGATCTCTGCGCTCGTCGGCCGACTGTTCTGAGCCTGTGTCTGAGCTTCCTTGACCTCGGCCGGTCGTAACCCTATGCAGCGCCATGCGACGCCGTCCAGGCCCGCTTTCCGGTCTGCGTGTCCTCGAAGTTGCGGCCATCGGACCGGTGCCGTTCGCGGGCATGCTGCTCGGCGATCTCGGCGCCGACGTCGTGCGCATCGATCGCACGCGACCGGATCCGGCCAGCACATGGAGCGATCCGCGCCTCGACGTTCTCGGTCGCGGGCGGCGCTCGATCGCCGTCGACCTCAAGAGCGAGCGCGGCGTCGAGGTCGTGCTGCGGCTCGCCGAGAACGCTGACGTGCTGCTCGAAGGCTTCCGTCCCGGCGTCGCCGAGCGTCTCGGCATCGGCCCGCAGGCGTGCATGATCCGCAACCCGCGCCTCGTCTACGGTCGCATGACCGGCTGGGGCCAGACCGGGCCGCTGGCCACGGCGGCCGGCCACGACATCAACTACGTCGCCCTTACGGGCGCGCTGCACGCGATCGGCGGCGCCGAGGCTCCGCTGCCGCCGCTCAATCTCGTCGGCGATTTCGGCGGTGGTGCGCTCTACCTCGTCACCGGCGTGCTGGCGGCGCTGCTCGAGCGCGTGCGCTCGGGCAAAGGCGACATCGTCGATGCCGCGATGGTCGACGGCGCGGCGTCGCTGATGTCGATCTTCTACGTCATGCAGCAGATCGGGTTCTGGCAGGACCGGCGGTCCGCGAACTTCCTCGACGGCGGCGCACCGTTTTACGGGACCTATGCGACGCTCGACGGCAAGTTCGTCGCGATCGGTGCGATCGAGCCGCAGTTCTGGTCGGAGCTGCTCGCCCGCCTCGGGATCGAAGCAGATCAGATCGGCGGTCAGCACGATCGCGATGCGTGGCCGCTCATGCGCGAGACGCTGGCGGCGGTGTTTCGCACGAAGACGCGCGACCAGTGGTGCGAGCTGCTCGAAGGCAGTGACGCATGCTTCGCGCCGGTGCTGTCGATCGGCGAGGCGGCGTCCCATCCGCACATGGCGGCGCGCGGCACGTTCGTGGACTCCGCCGGCATCAGCCGACCGGGTCCGGCGCCGCGCTTCGACCGTTGCCGCGTCGAGGTCGGCGCGATCGCCCCGGTGATCGGTGCGAATACGCGCGAGGTGCTCGCCGAGGCCGGTTATGGTCCCGGACAGATCGAGTCGCTGCTCGAGTCGGGCACGATCGCCGTCGAGGCAACCTAGCATGCGCCTTGCGCTCGCCGCCGGCCGCATCGCCGCTTTGCTGATCTGTGTCGCCGTCGCGACCGGCGTGCACGCCGACGGCGAGCAGCTGCTTCGCGACGAGACGAGCGGGCTCCAGTATCTCGAAGTGCTGACGGGAGGAGCGGCAACCGCCGACCCGGTGCCGATCGTGGTCGCGATGCACGGTCTCGGGGATCATCCGGAGACGTTTCGCCTGCTCCTCGACGATCTTCCGGCGAAAGCGCGCGTGATCTTCCCGCGCGGGCCGATGCCGCACGGCGACGACGGCTTCTCGTGGTTCGACTTCCAGCCGGATGACGACGAAGGGCAGGCTGCGCTCGGCGACGGCATCAAGGCGGCCGCGGAACGCATCACGCAGCTCGTCGAATCGCTGAAGAAACAGCGCGGCGGACCGGGGCGCGTCGTCGTCTGCGGTTTCTCGCAAGGCGGAATTCTCTCATTCGAGATGGCGGCGCTCCATCCCGACCTGATCGCAGAGGCGATTCCCGTCAGCGGCTACCTGCCGTCGCCGCTGTGGCCGGCCGAGCGTCCGAAGACGCGGCCGCTTCCGAAGATCATCGCGCTGCACGGCGAAGCCGACCGGCTCATTCCGCTGCAGTGGGCCAACTGGACGGTCGAGGCGCTGCGCAGCAACGGCTACGACATTTCGCTGCGCTCGTGGCCGAAGGTATCGCACGCGCTGTCGCCCGAAATGCGCGCCACTTTGATCAGCGCAGTCGTCAGCGCCGTCGAAGCGCTCTCGCCGCACGATGCATCGGTGGGTCCGCCCGAGAAGGACGCACCCGCGCCGCCGCCCGAAGTCCCTGCATCGCCGGCAAGATAACGACGCTCACTTTGTCCGGCACGCCGATTGCTCCGCGTGATTGCCGTCTCTCGGGCTCCAGCGATCGCATGCCGCGCTGCGCACGCGTCTGTGTCGTGCAGTACGAAGTACGCTCGACAACGCGTCGTGCGGGGCTATTCTGCCCGTTGCGATGAGCTGCGGGGGTCTACAGTTCGATTGCGATCTACGACGCCGGATCAGCGCTAATCTCGATACGTTCGAGCGCCGGGCATATCCGCGTTCGTGCCTGAAAGCGGCGGCCGTTGCCGTGACGATCCTTTCCGACGACGAGCAGCGTCCGTGCTTCGTGCTCACGCGTCGCGCCGCGCGCATGCGTTCGCACAGCCGGCAGTGGGCGCTTCCGGGCGGACGCATCGATCATGGCGAAACCGCAGCGCAGGCTGCTCTGCGTGAGCTCGAGGAAGAAGTCGGGCTGGTTCTTTCCGCGGATCGCGTGCTCGGCCTGCTCGACGACTATCCGACGCGCTCCGGTTACGTGATCACGCCGGTCGTTTTGTGGGCGCGGCGCGATTGCCAGCTGATTCCCAATCCGGCCGAAGTGGCCGAAGTCTACCGCATACCGCTCGCCGAGCTCGAGCATCCCGAAGTTCCCCAGGTCCGCAATATTCCCGAGAGCTCCCGCCCCGTGATTTCGATTCCGCTGATGGGAACGAACGTTCATGCACCGACCGCGGCGGTTCTGTATCAGCTTCGCGAGGTCGCGATCTGGGGACGCAAGACCCGCGTCGCCCATTTCGAGCAGCCGGTTTTTGCGTGGAGCTGACCAGCTCCTTCCGATGGAGCTGAATGCTCCGGCAGCCGCTACTCACACTGCTCGCCGCCTATCGGCCGTTCGACGAGCACGATGCCCGCGCGCGTGATCGCATCGTGCGCTTCGTCGAGTCGCATGCCGACTGCTTCGAGCGCTCGCTGGCGATCGGCCACGTGACCGGCTCGGCATGGATCGTCGATCCGTCGCGGTCGCGCTGCCTTCTGACTCACCACCGCAAGCTCGACCGCTGGCTGCAGCTCGGCGGGCACGCCGATGGAGAGTGCGACGTGCTTGCGGTCGCGATGCGCGAGGCCCGCGAAGAGTCGGGCCTTACGTCGCTGCGTGCGGTTTCCGACGCAATCTTCGATTGCGACGTGCATCCGATCCCGGAGCGCAAGTCCGAGGCCGAACATCATCACTACGACGTCCGTTTCCTCGTCGAGGCCGATCCGGACGAGCCGCTGGTCGTCAGCGACGAGTCGCACGAGCTCGCGTGGATCGCGCTCGAAGACGTCGCGAGCCTCTCCGGCGACTGGTCAGTCGAGCGCATGGCGGCAAAGACCGCGCGCTAGCGCGGTCGGTCAGAAGCCCCGCGCGCTAGCGCGGTCGGTCAAAAGGATCCGCGCGCTAGCAGCGGTCGGTCAGAAGCCCCGCGCGCTAGCTGGTAAACCTCGCCCGCTGTGCATAAAGTCCGCCGCCGGGTTCGCAAAACGGACCCGACCTGGGTCGCCGCTCCGCCTGAGCCGCGACGACGGCAGGCGCCGCCCAGACTCCACCGGCCCCAAGCTCCACAGGTTCCAGAGGATCCCGCAATGTCCGAAACAAATGATTCCACGCGGCGGCCGGCAAAGGGTCCCCGAATCGGTCTGGCGCAGATCGCGCCCGCGCTCGGCGACACCGAGGCCAATCTCGAGCGGCATCGCGCTGCGGTCGAGAAGGCCGTTGCTGCCGGCTGCGACGTCCTCGTCTTTCCCGAGCTCGGCCTGGCCGGTTATCGGCTGAAGGATTCGGTTCCCGACGTCGCCGTGCAGCAGGGCGGCGAGACGTGGAAGCAGCTCGAGGAGCTTTCCACCGGCATCACGCTGTTCGTCGGGCTCGTCGAGGAATCGGCCGATCATCTCTTTTTCAATTCCGTCGCATGCTTCGAGGGCGGCCGCACGCTCGCGGTGCATCGCAAGACGTACCTGCCGACCTACGGCATGTTCGACGAGCAGCGCTACTTCGCGCGCGGGCGCAGCATCGCGGCGTTCGACACGAAGCACGGCCGCGTCGCGATGCTGATCTGCGAAGACATGCTGCATCCGAGCGCGGCGACGATTGCCGCGTGCGACGGCGCGACGCTTCTGATCGTTCCATCGGCGAGCCCGGCGCGGGGCGTTACCGGCGAAGGCGAAGCCGACGGCAATGCGCGTTCGTGGGAAGCCTACCTGCAGGTCATGGCACGTTCGTTCGGCGTCTGGATCGCCTACTGCAACCGCGTCGGCGTCGAAGACGGCGTATCGTTCTGGGGCGGCTCGGAGATCCTCTCGCCCGCCGGCGACCGCGTTGCCAAGGCTGCCTACTACGACGAAGACTTCGTCAGCGGCGTGGTTTCGGATGATGCGGTGCGCCGCCGGCGCATCGCCAATCCGCTCGTGCGCGACGAAGACCTCGATCTTACGATCAACGAGCTTTCGCGCATTCGCGGCCGCGCTGTCGAGAGCGCGGCGCAAGCCGCAAGCGGCGACAGCGACAAGCGAAAGGCCGCAAAGGGCAGCGACTTCGCCGACGGCGAGAAGCCTCCGCGGCGTTTTGACCGCAAGGAGCCGCGCCAGGATCGCGAGGATCGGCCGCGTCGCGACGACGGCGGCTTTGCGCCGCCGCGGCGCGCCCGCGACGACGACGATCGCCCGCGCTTTCAGAAACCGCGCTTCGACGAGCCGCGCGACCGTTTCGCGCCGCGCTTCGGCGGCGGTGCACGCGACGAAGGCGATCGCCCGCGCTTCCAGAGGCAGGACTCGGACGGTCCGCCGCGCGACCGCTTCGCGCCGCGTTTCGGCGGCGGTGCGCGCGACGAAGGCGATCGCCCGCGCTTTCAGAAGCCGGGATTTTCGAAACCGGGATTCGGCGGTGCGCGCCGCGACGATCGCGACGAAGGCGATCGCCCGCGTTTTCAGAAGCCGGGCTTTCAGAAGCCGGGATTTGCGGGTCCGCCGCGCGGCCGCTTCGGCGGCGGAGCACGCGATCGCGACGACGCTCCGCGTGGACGCTTCGGCGGTGGTGACCGGCCGGGCGACGACAAGCCGCGCGGTCGCGGCAGCTTCGGTGGCGCAGCCGGCTTCGGTCCGCCGCGCGGAGGCGAGGGCGGAGGATTCGCGGGCAAGGGACGCTTTGCGGCGTCCGCGCCGCGCGAACGCCAGCGCCCCGATCCGGCGCGCAAACCGTTTCACAAGGGCGCCAAGCCGCGCGGCCGCGGCCGAAGGGACGACTGATTGGCAACGACGAGGAAAAAACCCGCGGCGTCTTCCGTGAAGCCGCCGGCCGCGAAGAAGCGCGCGACGACGAAGAAGGCCGCGGCGACGAAGGCCGCGGCGAAGCTCGAGCCGGAAGCGGCCGCCGAGAAGCCCGTGCGCAAAGCGCGCGCGCGCAAGGCTGCGCCGGCCGAAGAGCGGAGCTCAGGCAGTTCGGCCGCCAGCGCGGCGAGCGATGCAGCCGTTCCTGCGGGCGATGCCGCTCAGCTTGCCGGTCCGCCGTTTCCCGAAACCGAATATTCCGTCGTCGAGAAGCTGCTCGTCGGCTTCGTCAAGCACGAGGTACGCAAGGTCGGCGTCGAGCGCGCCGTGCTCGGCCTTTCGGGCGGCGTCGACTCGGCGGTTTCGGCCGCGATCGCAGCGCGCGCGCTCGGCGCCGAGAATGTGCTCGGCGTCTTCATGCCGTATCGTTCGTCGGTTCCCGAAAGCGAAGCGGATGCGCTCGAAGTCGCCCGCTCGCTCGGCATCGAAACGCTGACGGTCGAGATCACGCCGCAGGTCGACGCGTACTTCGAGCGTTTTCCGGACGCCTCGCGCCTTCGTCGCGGCAACAAGATGGCCCGCGAGCGCATGACGATCCTGTACGACCACTCCGCGGCGCGCTCGGCGCTCGTGATCGGCACGTCGAACAAGACCGAGCTTCTGCTCGGCTACGGAACGCTCTACGGCGACATGGCCTCGGCGCTCAATCCGATCGGTGATCTCTACAAGACGCAGGTCTGGGGCATTGCGCGCCATCTCGCTCTTCCGGCGTCGGTCATCGACAAGGCGCCGACGGCGGACCTGTGGAGCGGGCAGACCGATGAGACCGAGCTCGGGTTTTCCTACCACCAGGTCGACCGGCTGCTCTATCGCATGATCGACGAACGTTCGGACACTGCCGAGCTCGTCGAGATGGGTTTCGGCGAAGCATTCGTCGAGCGCATCTCGCGGATGGTGCGCTCGTCGCAGTTCAAGCGCCGGCTTCCGATCATCGCGAAGCTTTCGGCGCGAAGCATCGACACCGATTTCCGGTATTCCCGCGACTGGGGACTGTAAGCCATGGCCGGTCGGCTCTACGTCGTTGCGACGCCGATCGGCAACATGGGAGATCTGTCGCCGCGCGCGGCCGAAGTGCTCGCGAAGGTCGACATGGTTGCCGCCGAGGACACGCGCGTGACCGGCAAGCTGCTCGCGCGCATCGATGCGAAGAACCGCATGGTGAGCTACCGCGAGCAGACCGAGCGCCGGCTGTCGGAAGATCTCGTCGAACGGATGCTCGCCGGCGAGAGCGTCGCGCTGGTGTCGGATGCGGGCACTCCGACGATCTCCGATCCGGGCTACCGGCTGGTGCATGCGGCGGCGGAGGCGGGGCTCGAAGTGGTTTCCATCCCGGGGCCGTCGGCTGCGATCGCGCTGCTTTCGGTGAGCGGCCTTCCGACCGACCGCTTTCGCTTCGAAGGATTTCCGCCGTCACGAGTGTCCGCGCGGAGGCGCCTGCTGGAAAGTCTGCGCGGCGCCGGCACGACGGTGATCTTCTACGAATCACCGCATCGGGTCGTCGAGTTCCTCGGCGAGGTCGCCGATGCGCTCGGCGATCCGCCGGTCGCGGCCGGACGCGAGCTTACGAAGATGTACGAGGAAGTGGTGCGCGGGAAGGCGTCCGAAGTCGCGGCCCGGTTTTCAACCCGCGAGCCGCGCGGCGAGTTCGTGCTTGCCGTTCGCGTGGAAGCCGATGACGACGAGCTGGCAGGCGAGGCTCTCGATCGCGAAGTGGCGGCGCTCGCCGACTCCGGTGTGCCTGCGCGCGAGATTGCGCGGCGATTGAAGCCGCGCGGCGCGCATAGGCGCGACGTGTACGATGCGCTTCGCCGGCTCGGCGCGGCCGACGCCGATGACGAAGAGCAGGTCGTCGAGGAAGAAGCCGACGACGACGGGCCGGCGACCTGATCGGGCGGACCGTCTACTTGATCAGATAGCCGGCGGCCTTCCACGCGCCGTCTTTTTCTTCCACGAAGGTCACGGTCTCGACCGCGGACGCTTTCTTCTCGAAGCTCGCGTCGAACTGCATCACGACGTAGTTGCCGTCGGGCGCGCCGGGCAGCGACTTCATCGCATCCGCGCTCTTCAGCTTGCGCCACGACTTCCTGCCCAGCGGCGTGCGAACGCCTTCGAGCGAGCCGACCCACGATTTCTCCGGGACTGCGCCCCGGAAGTACGCCGACGCGTCCTTCCAGCTGGCGGCGTAATCGCCTGCGTCGATCTTGCCAAGCCACGTCGAGGCCGCAGCCTGCGCCTTCGATTGCGACGCATCGTCGGCAAGCACGGCCGGCGATGCGAGACAGATGCCGAGCAGCGCGGCGCCGAATGCCTGAAACAGTCTCATGGTTCCTCCCCCGGTTGTCGTGCGTAGCTTACCGTCAGGATTTCCCACTGGTGACCTTCGGGATCATTCCAGTACAGCATCCTGCCGCCGTAGCTCGTGTTGATCTTTCTGTCGACGGGCCCGTGCACGACGCTTCGATAGTCGATTCCGGCCGCTTCGATCCTCCCGAGGATCGCATCGAACTCGGCTTCGCTTACGCGAAAACAGAAATGCTCGATCGGAAACGGTTCGTCGGTCTCGATGAAGTCGAGTGTGAGTCCATCGTTGACGTAGACCGCGAAGAACGGACCCTCTTTCGCCGGACCGCAGGCAACCCCGAGAAGATCGGCGAGCCGCGTTGCCGATGCGTCGCGAGTGCGCGCCGATATGATGACGTGGTCGAGCTCAATCGTCATAGCCACTCGTACCCTTTTGCAAGCGCCTCGCTCCCTCCCGACTCGAGCACCGTGCCGTGGGCGACGATGACGCGTTCGAACGGCCACGCGAGGATGCGTTCGAACGAAGCCCGGAACTGCGCGCGGTCGCGGATGATGATGCGCTCGAGAAATGTCGGAGCAAGTCTTCCGTATGCACCCGACAGTCGAAATGCGATTCTCGTCAGCGCCGGGCTTTCCGGTCCGATGTGGAATGCGAGATCGGTGGCGATCAGCGTGCGGCTTGCCGGGTGGAAGAACACCACCTCGTTGGTCAAAGGCAGACCGCGAAGGACGACCTGCTCGAGGACGCCGCTCCACATCGGATCGGGCTGGTCCGAAAGAATTGCGGTGACGGCAAGGTCGGGCCGCTTCGTGTCGAGGCCGGGCGCGACGAACAGGCCGGCGTCGGGAAAGGCTTCGCGCCAGTCGGCTGCGAACAGATGGTGGAAGCGGTTGGGCGCGACGAGCGCGCCGACGCCGCCGAG
Source organism: Candidatus Limnocylindrales bacterium (assembly GCA_035571835.1). Taxonomy (NCBI): domain Bacteria; kingdom Bacillati; phylum Chloroflexota; class Candidatus Limnocylindria; order Candidatus Limnocylindrales; species Candidatus Limnocylindrales bacterium. The sequence goes on from DATNBU010000038.1 coordinate 25,803, forward strand.
TGCGCGGGCTTCACGGACGAGCTCGCTCGTCGGCCGGATCGGCGAATGAAGCAGCAGCCGGCCGCTCGCGAGGCGCACGACGGTCATGCGCGCGCCGAGCTCCACTCCGGCAACGCGAAGCGGCTGATCGGCTATCCACAGGCCGGCATCGATCTGTTTCATATCTGCCTCACGCGGCTTCCCGTTGATTGCAAAGGACTTACGACGGCGCGGGCGTCGACGGAAATCTCCGTAGCAATTCGGTTAGCGGATTGCGACAGCTGCACGGTTCGTGGTGTTTCCGTGGATTGCGTGGCCGGGCAGTGCTACTCGGATCTCGTGTCCAGGCCGACCCATCTGCATCCAGCCGACATCCACGGTATCGCGCGGCTTGCGACCGACGCGACGAGCGCGGTGACCGACATCGTCGAGGCCATGCACGAAGTGATCGCGTCGCCATGGCTGCGCGGAATCCCCGGCGCCTCCGCGTTGGCCGGGCTCGCGTACTCGAGCGTACGCGGCGTCGCGAAGATCGTCGGTGGCGGTTTCGACATGGCCGCTGTGCCGCTGGTGCCGATGCTCGGCGAACGCCAGTCGTCGCCGCAGCGCGATGCGCTGGTCTCCGTGCTGAACGGTGTCATCGGAGATCATCTGCTCGCAACCGGAAATCCCCTCGCGATACGAATGGGGTTCCGCCGTCGCGGCAAAGCGCTGATCCTCGAGAGCGAACAGCTTGCCGCCGCGCTGCCGGGCATATCGCCGCGCGTGGCCGTAATGATTCACGGACTGTGCGGTACCGACGCGCAGTGGAAACGCGGAGAGACCGATTACGCGGCCATGCTCGAGCGCGATTTCGGATTCACGCCTGTCTACCTGCGCTACAACAGCGGCCTTCACATCTCGACGAACGGTCGCGCGCTGGCGGGTCAGCTCGAAGAGCTCGTGCGCGCGTGGCCTGTTCCCGTCGAGGAGCTGCTGCTGATCGGCCACAGCCTCGGCGGACTGGTTGCACGCAGTGCGTTCCATTACGGGCTTCAGCTCGGCTGCGAATGGCCGTCGCTCGTCCGGCGCATGGCGTTTCTCGGCAGCCCGCACCACGGCGCGCCGCTCGAGCGCGGCGGGCACTGGTTCGAGCAGCTCGTCGGCTCGATCCCGCTTGCCGCGCCGCTGTCACGCCTCGGCCGCCTGCGAAGCGCGGGCGTCACCGATCTGCGTCACGGAAATCTCGTCGACGACGACTGGGGCAACCGCGACCGCTTCAGCCATCCGGAGGATTGCCGCACGCCGGTTCCGCTTCCCGTCGGCGTCGACTGCCTCGCCGTGGCCGCGACGACCGGTGCGCGCAGCGGCGATGCGCGTGATCGCCTCGTCGGTGACGGGCTGGTGCCGGTTGCGAGCGCGCTCGGTCATCACGCGGACGCCGGACGCGAGCTGGCGTTTACGGCGCCGCGACAGGTCGTCATCTACCGGACGCATCACATGGGACTGCTCAGCGATCCGGAGGTCGGCGGAATTCTGTCGGACTGGCTGCGCGACCCGGTCGGCTCGCGTCATCTCTAGCGCAGCTACTTGTAAGCGACGCCCGCGCTTGCCGGACCGGCAAGCGCAATCACCTCCGTCCTCGCAAAGCCGACCTCACGGCACCAGCCGGCGAAATCAGCGCCGGTAAAATCGAACGCGTCGCCGAACTCGATCAGCATATTGAGCGACATCAGCAGCCCGAATGTGTTCTCGCGGCGCGCGTCGTCGATCAGGTTCTCGATCACGACGAACGCCCCTCCGGCCGGCAGTGCGTCGTAGGCCGCACGGACGAGGTGCATCTTCTTTTCGAGATTCCAGTCGTGAAGGATCATGCCCATCGTGATCACGTCGGCTTTCGGAAACGGCTCGGCGAAGAAATCGAGCGGCTTTGCCGTGACACGGTCCGCGAGTCCGGCGGCTGCGATCTTCCGCTCGGCGATCGAGGTGACGGCGGGCAGATCCGCCGAAATGCATCGAAGGTGCGGATGCTTTTCCGCGACGAACATCGACAGCTGGCCGGTCGCCCCGCCTACGTCGCAGACCGTCCGATAGCTCGAGAAATCGAACTTGTCGGCAAAAGCCCGGAAGTTGGCCGCGGATATTCCGCTCATCGCGTCCATGAACAGCTCGAGCCGCTCGGGCTTGCTGTACAGCTCGGCGAACATCGACGCGCCCGTTTGCTTGATCTCGTTCTGCGGTTTGCCGGTCTTGAGGCCTTCGCTGAGGTCGCCCCAGAAGGGATAGAGACGAGCGTTCGCCATTTCGAGGAAGCCGCCCATGAACTGCGGACTGCTGCGGTCGAGGAACAGCGCAGTCTCCGCCGTGTTGCGATAACGGGCGTCCGCACCGTTGCCGTCGCGCTCGAGGAACTGGAGCGCAACCAGCGTGTCGAAGAAGTCCGGGTTGGCGCGCGCGTGCAGTCGAAGCGCGTCCTGCAGCTCGCGACCGGTCATCGACCCCGCGCCGAGCGCGGTGAACACTCCGAGCTCGACGGCGGAAAGCAGGACTTTTGCCGGCCAGAAGGCCATGCCGACTTCCATGATTCGGGCGGGGGAGAGCTGGGTCATGACGGTTTCCTCATTGCTGTGCCGGGCGCGGCACGAATTTCCAGACCGCCGCCTTTTGAACGTAGTGGAATATGTCGTTCTTTCGCAAGCCGGATGTACCGCAGTGAAATTGAACTCCCATGTTCAGGGCGGCCTGGTCTCCATTCAGCAGATAGGTGTGATCCACGAAGCATTCCGGATAGGACGACGCGAAGTCCGACTGCAGTTGCGCGAGTGTTGGAGGAGTCAGGATGTCGGGTTCGACCTGCGGGATGTGCGGTACCGGCGCGTCAGGATCGCCGTACGCGCCGCAGTTCGACTCGATGGACGTTCGGGTCGCAGTTCCATTGCGAATCCTCCATTCGGCATCATACGAACCTGCGCCGTCGCCGAAATGCCCTTTGAGGAGATACGATTCTTCCTCTTCCTGACGCGCCAGGCTGAATAGCGAACCGTATGTCCCGGGGCTGTCCGGGTCGTACATGCCTTTTACGTCCAGACTGACCGTTCTTCCGTCCCGAAAGATCACCTTCGCCCCGGCGACCTCGCGCGTCGGCAGATTCCCGTCCGTTCCAAAGAACGAAATCCCATCAATGGAACGGACGTTTTCGAAACCGTTTTTCTCGAGATCGCTTTCAACAACATGCGCCTTTCGATCAAAGCGTACACTGACGAGCTCGAGCGATGCATCCGGACCAAGCTCGAATATTTGAGTGGCGCGCTCCCGGTCGTGAGGTGTGATATTGCGGTAGGTGCCGCACGCCGTAACGCCGAGGCCAAGCGAAACGGACGCAAGAACCGCAAAGCCGATGTGGAGTAGAAGTCTCACTGTCTCACAACGAGCGTTACGCCAATGCCGAGCCACATCAGGTTTCCCGGATCGTGCGCCCGTCGTCAACGATCAGGCCAGTGAGTAGAAGTCTCACTCCCCGGCAGCATGGACAACAGATGCTTGTGGGGGATGCACACTGGGCCTTCGCTACCAGGACCGTCCACCTCAACAAGATCCGAACACCGACGACGTCGTTCATGGAGCGGCCGCCATCCCCTCGCGGTCGACGGCACGACATTCCGCGGGGAATGTTCGCGCATCGGCGAAATTGCCGCGCTTCGCGTCCATGAAGGCGCGGCCGAAGTCGAGGTCCGCCTGATACTGGTTGTGTGCAGCGCAGCGCAGCTCGATGTTCTGCGACGTTGGAGGTCCGCCCATGGCGAAGGGAGCTCTATGGTGGAACTCGATGTTGCCCGTCTCGCGGCAGCGACGTCCTCGGCCGTCTACGTAGCAGCAGCGTCCCGAATCGCGTCGCCATACCTCGCGCCGCACGGCCGCCGGGATGGTCCGGGATTGCTGTGCTCGCTGCGAGGCCGCCGCATCGGCTGTCGGCATTGCGCCCGGTCGACCGGTGCATTCCGCGTGCGTCGACGTCGTCGACTTCGGTCGATCGGTGCAACCGGCCTTGCGCGCGAGTGTCCGGACGAGCAGGACGTCGATCGCACGGCTGATGATCGCGGCCGCGTCGCGACCGGTCGCCGATCGGCCGAGCAGATCCTGTAGCGACCGAAGCTTGTCGTGCGTGTCTTGGTCTACGGTGATCTCGATCTTGTAGCGGCGCGGGCTGAGAGCAACGATCGGCTTCGTCACTTTTGCCGGCTGCGCTGACCGTGGAGTGATCGCGACGCCGACGACCTCGGAGTCTGTGGAGGCCGGCGAGTCCGGCCGATTACTCGAGCAACCGGCGGACTCGCGGTCTGCCCAAGCGCGCGGATCGCTCGCACCGACGGCCTGCTCGTGACCCGGCGAACAACCGCCGGCCGATGTTGGCGCTGCCACCGCAGGCCCACGGTTCGCCGCGTCCGCACCACGAGGCCCGGGCATCGCACGAACACGCGACGCCACGTCCGCTCGCGGCGCCAGCTCGGCAACCAGCCGCTCGACCTCGCGCGAGCTCTTGTGCCTGGCGCGCTCGAGTACTCGCAGGTGGTTCTCGGTGGTCAGATGCCTGGCCAGCAGATGAATGGCGCTGAGATGCAGCTCGCCGCGTGCGACCAGGTCCAGCACGACCGGAAAGCGGCGCGCCGTACGCGCAGCCCAGATCCGCTTGGCCGTTACCTGCTCTGACATGTGGAACCGCTCCATGCAGAAGCTGAACATGGAGGAGCAGGCATGCCTGGCCCAGAGCTTGCGCTCGTCGATCTCGGCGATCGCGACGAGTAGCGCCGCCGTCGTACGGCGGTCGCGGGCGACGAGGTGCTCGAAGTGATCGAGCAGTTCCTGTTCGGAGAGCTTTGCAATGCTGTTGAAGGATGTCGTCATGACGACCCTTGTAACACGGGTTTTTCAGGCGTCGTTCTCGGTAAGGACGCGACCGCCGTCAAGCATGGGTCTGTGGCAGCGAAGCGCGAGATCCGAGCGGCGTAACGCGCGAAGTCGGCGAGAAAAGCGGTGCGCCGTGTTTCGCTTCGCTATAGGCGACCTCAAGCGGCGAAACTTCGCGTCAAGCGAAATCGACATCGCGACGACGCTTCCATAACAAAAGCGGCATAGCCCGCCGTGATCCACGTCCGACGCCGCGCGTATTATCCGACGAAAGCTTTCGGACTCGCCGCCATCGCCGACATTCCCCGGGGAATGTTGACTGAACAATGGAAAGGCTGCAGTTCAGACCGCCACCTTCAACCCGTGGCGCCCGCCGACTTCCGCGAGCTGTTTCAGGTCGGGATTTACCGGCGCGATTTCTCTCGCGAAATCCGCGAACATCTTCGATGCGCCAAGCCGCGACGTCATCGAAATCATCTCCGCGCCGCCTTTGCCGAAACGGAACCAGTGGGTCGTACCTGCCGGGAGATGCACGAGCGTTCCGGCCGACACCGTCGTGGTCTCGCCATCGATACCGAACTCGATCTCACCTTTGATGACAAAGAAGGACTCGTCCCACGGATGATTGTGCGGCGGCGGGCCGCTGCCCTCGGGCCCGCGCTGCAGGAAAATCTCGTAGCCCTGCGTTGCTTCGCCGGACGCCAGCACGGTGACGTGCTCACCGACGATGTTGAGCGTGGGCGCGTAATCTTTCGGGGTGACGACGAACGGGCGTGCAGACATCTCGGTCTCCTGTTCGAGTGGTTCAACAGGTCGACATTATCAGCAGCGTGGACCGAAAATAACCGGGAACGCGGGCCAGCACGGTCGCAGGAAGACCGGCAGGCAGGTGGGCGGTTGTTATTTCGGCACTGCGGTCCCGGCAATGCTGGCCGAGAGCAGGAAGTCTTTCACCTCTCCGCCCGCAACCGTCACGGCGAGTGAAACCTTCACGACCTTCGGATCCGTGGAAGCAAAGTCGTAGAGCAACGTCTGCTGCGACGGATAGCGGATGATCTGCGTCGGCTCGCCGTAAATTTTGCGCACGCGCGACTCCGGGTCTCCGATCGCGAGCCCGCGTGGCGTCGCAGCGGGGCGCGGAACGTCGGGCAGCGCTCCCGTCTCGTCGCGGCAGGTCGAGACCGGCGCCCGTCGCACCCAGATCTTCGTGACGTATCCGCGCGACCAGGGTTCTTCGGTGAACGTGAAAACGTCCAGGGTCTTCTGGTTGCAGACTTCGTACAGGACCTCTCCGCCCGCCAGGCGATGCGAATAGAAGCCGGGATAGGCATCGTAAAGTGAAGAGATCGGGCCGCCTATCCTCACCAGCGCGAGACTCAGGTCAGCCTCGGAAGCGACAGCGTTTGCCGCACCCAGCGCGAACAGCGTGACCATGGAGAAGGCGATCGATCGTTTCATCCTTTGCTTCGCTCCACGCTTCGCAATCACGCGAGCTCACGCACCGCATGCTCGCGGAACAGCCGCACGCTGCGGTCCACCGAATGCGCATACAGCACGAGCTGCGACAACCGGACTCGGGGCTCACCGATATCCACCGACCGGGCCCACTGCATCGCATTCCTCAGCACGGGCCCCTTCGCCGAGCGCCGCGGCCGTGCGATCGTCACATGCGGTCGCGGCTCGCGCTCGTCGAGCCGAGCACCGGCCCGCTCGCACATCTCGTCACGCACGACGAGGATTGCATCACGCAGCACGTCGGCGCCCTCACGCACGATCGCGGAGAACGCATTCGGCCGCCGCGGATTTCCCATCGGCTCGACGCGCCCCAGCGTCACGTCGAGCGCAAGCGTCGGCCACTTCGGCGCGATCGCGAATGCAGCTTCGGCAGCCTGCTCACCGCACGCTCCAAGGAACGCGACCGTGATGTGAAGGTCGTCCAGATGAAACAGCCGCACGCCGTCCGGAGGCTCGGCGACGCGCGAGAACCACGGCTCGCCCGGCACGGCGAGCGCAACGAACCAGTTCCCCGCCATGCTGCCTTACGGAAGCGGAGGCGGCGTCTCGCCCGCGAAGAACCGGCGCGGGTTCTCGACGAGCATCATCTCGATCTGCTCGGTGGTTGCGCCGCCTTCGATCAGCTTCGGGACGATCCCGGTGAAGAAATGGGACGGGGTCCAGACGGCGAGCATCTCGGCGAACGCTTCGGTGTTCGGAATCGGCTGGCCGCGCCAGCACCACACCGAATCGTGCGAGATGACGACGCGCGATGCGGCGCCCTTCTTCAGCACGGCAAGCAGCGACGCGACGCGCTTCGCATCCGGCTGCAGCACTTCGATTCCGAAGCGGTCGAAGCCGAGATACGAGCCGCCTTCGACGAGCTTCATGTGGTACGCGTTGTCGTCGGTGCCGCACGAATGACCGATGATGATCCGGTGCGCGGGAACGCCGCCGTCGGTCAGGATCTTCTGCTGCTCGTCGCCGAGCGAGCCGTGGTCGGTGTGGGTCGTGATCGGAGCGCCGGTCGCAACCGACGCCTTCGCGGCGGCCTCGAGGATCTTGCGCTCGTAGTCGCTGATCTTCGGCGCGCCGGTGGCGACCTTGATGATGCCGGCCCGGATTCCACTCTCGCCGATCCCGTCGGTCAGCTCCTTGATGAACAGCTCGGCCATCGAATCGGAGCTGTCACCGAAGTTGCCGCGGAATCTCCAGTACGCCACGCCGCCTTCGTCTTCCTTGTAGAGACCGGTCGCGCAGATCACGTTGAAGCCGGTGCGCGCGGCCATCTCGGCGGCAAACTCGACGTCGCGCCCGAGGTCGTTCGGGCACGGATCGAGCATCGTCGCCACGCCGTGTGCCTTCATCTCGGCGATGCGGTCGCTGCACATCGCGACCATCTCGCTCTTTTTCGGACCGGGCCGCACGGTGTCGGACTCCCAGCCGGGATAGCCGATGAGCATGTGCTCGTGCATCAGCGTTCGCCCGAGGTCCTTGATGTCGATCGGGCCGGTGACGGTCTGGATCTGGGTCATGACGGGGCTTGCTCCTTGCGTGCAGGCGAGGTCATCGCCGCACCTGAAACGTCTTTTCTCCGGCCGGCGGCTCCGGATTCGATTTCACCTCGATGACGCGCGCGGATGGCGGTCCGTGGTGGCACCACGATTCCATCTCGCGAACGGCGTCCGGCGGTCCTTCTAGGACGGCTTCGACGCTACCATCGGGGCAGTTCCTCACCCAGCCCGAAACGCCGATGCGTTCGGCTTCGATGCGCGTGGCTTCGCGAAACCACACCCCCTGCACACGGCCGGATATCTGCAGCCGCAGCCTCAGCACTTCCGGCACGTGCGGCTACGCCTCGCGCCCGAGCATGCGGAACAGCTCGGTTTCGTCGATCACGGTGACGCCGAGCTTCTCTGCCTTCGTGAGCTTGCTGCCGGGATCGGCACCGGCGACGAGGTAGTCGACCTTCGCGCTCACCGAGGATGCGACGTTGCCGCCGGCCTCCTGGATGAGATCCTTCGCGCGGCTTCGCGGAATCGAGATCGAGCCGGTCAGCACGAACGACTTTCCGGACAACGCGCCGCCTGTCGCGACCGAAGGCGGACGCGGACGCAGGCCGACTTCGGCAAGCTCGCCGATCATCTTGCGGTTGGCCGGATCTGAAAAGAACAGCCGGATCGACGACGCCATCTCCTTGCCGATCCCGTGCAGATCGACGAGGTCTTCTTCGGTCGCGTCGGCGAGCGCTTCGAGCGATTCGAAACGGCGCGCGAGAAGACGCGCCGCCGTCTCTCCGACGTGCCGGATCCCGAGCGCGATGATCAGGCGGTCGAGGCCGCGCTCGCGGCTGCCGTCGATGGCGGCATGGATCTTTTCCGCATTCTTGCGGCCGACCTTGATCGCCTTGCGCGCGCGCTTCGGTGCATCCTCGCTTTCCTCGTCGCCGCCGGCTTCGCGTTCCGGCGTGCGCTCGAGATCGGCGAGCGCATCGACGTCGAGCCGGTACAGACCGGAAAAGCTGCTTACGAGCCCCTGGTCGACGAGCTGCGAGACCAGACGATCGCCGAGGCCGTCGATGTCCATCGCACCTTTTCCGGCGAAATGGCGCAGCGATTCCTTGAACTGCCGCGGACATTGCCGGTCGGTGCAGCGCCACGCCGATTCGCCTTCGATGCGTCCGACCGGCGAGCCGCATGCCGGACATTCGGTCGGCATCTCGAACTTGCGCTCGCTGCCGTCGCGCCGATCAAGAAGAGGCCCGACGACATACGGGATCACGTCGCCTGCCCGCTCGATCGTGACCCAGTCGCCGATGCGCACGTCCTTGCGCTCGATCTCGTCCATGTTGTGCAGCGACGCGCGCGAAACGGTCACGCCGCCGACGACCACTGGTTCGAGCTCGGCAATCGGAGTGAGCGAGCCGAGGCGGCCGACCGACGCCCAGATCTCGTTGACGCGCGTGACGGCCTGGCGGGGTTTGAACTTGAACGCGACGGCCCAGCGCGGCGAGCGCGCCACTTCGCCGAGCACGTCCTGCTGCGCGACCGAGTTGACCTTGACGACGACGCCGTCGATGTCGATGTCGAGCGCGTCGCGCCCGGCTTCGAGCCGTCCGTGATACGCCTCGACGTCTTCGATCGTGTGCAGCGTGTCGGCCTCGGAGCGAACGGTGAATCCCCACGCCTCCGCGGTTTCGAGGAATGCCGAGTGCGTCGGGAAATCACGCGGGATCGCGGCGCCGTGGCTGTGCACGAAGAACATGAGAGGGCGCGACGCGGTGATCGACGCATCGAGCTGGCGCAGCGAACCGGCGGCGGCGTTGCGCGGATTGGCGAACACGCTCTCGCCCTGCTCCTCGCGCTCGCTGTTCAGGCGCGCAAAATCCTTCTTGCGGATCACGACCTCGCCGCGGATCTCGATGCGCTCGGGCGGTTTTTTGCCATCCCGGACGGCGAGCCGTGGCGGAATGCTCTTCAGCGTACGCGCGTTGACGGTGACGTCTTCGCCCGTGGTCCCGTCGCCGCGCGTCGCGGCCCGCACGAAAACCCCGTCTTCGTACAGCACGTTGAGCGCCAGGCCGTCGAGCTTCGGTTCGACGGCATACTCGACGTCGGCGGCCGGCAGCGCCTTCTTCACGCGCGCGGCGAACTCCTCGAGGCTTTCGCGATCGAAGACGTTCGCGAGCGACAGCATCGGGCGCACGTGCGGCGACGGCGCGAAGCGCGCGGACGGCGTGGCCCCGGGCTTCTGCGTCGGCGAAGCCGGATCGTAAAGGTCGGGATTGGCCGACTCGAGCTCTTCGAGCTCACGATAGAGCGCGTCGTATTCAGCGTCGCTCACCGTCGGCGCGTCGCGGCGGTAATACGCGTCGTTGTGCTCGGCGACGATGCGCCGAAGCTCGAGCACGCGCTGCCTGGCCGCCTGTTTCGCGGGGTCCTTCGAGACGTCCTGCTCGACTTCCTCGACGTTCCGCTCGACGTCCGGCGCGACGTTCGGCTCGACCTTTCTGGCCATGCGGATTTCCTAACACAGCAGGCGGCGCAGACCACCGCACGCGGTTCGCCCGCTATCACAGCTATGTTCTGCGACAGCCGACATCACATGCATGTCGTTGAGAGTAACCGGCTCACTGCTCCATGGTGCGTCCTGAAGCCGACGCGCCGGCCATGGACGAGCGGACAACAGGACACGCCGACAGCCGGATAGCCGGACAGGCAGTGGAGCAGACAGAAGGGCAGGCGGGCGGCAATTCAACAGGCCAACAGGAGGACGAAAAAATGTACGGATACACGAACAGGATGCAGCTCGTCAGGGCTGCGCTCGGCGCAGCGGTGATGTCGGCGGTGGTGCTGGTCGCAAGCGGCACGGCAATGGCGGCGACCGCCGGCGGTCCGGCTGCGCAGGCAGCGGCGGCCGAGGTTTCCGGACGCGTCGACGTGAACACGGCGACCGCTGCCGAGCTCGCGAGCCTTCCCGGCATCGGAGCGAGCAAGGCCGCCGCAATCATCGCCGAGCGCGAAAAGAAACCGTTCGGATCGGTGGAAGATCTCGAGCGCGTGCGCGGCATCGGCGCGCGCACCGTCGAAGATCTTCGCGGCAAGGTCTCGGTCGGCGCACGCTGACTCCGATCTGCTGGCGTGCCGTGCACGCCGGTGCTGCTGGCGGCCGTCTGACACGCGTGTTCCTCCCCTCACGCGTGGGGCGGCGGCGCGGACGATCGACATGGGCAACGATCTCCGCGCCGCCGCCGGATCAGGCATCGCCGAATGGTGCGCCGGCAGGAAGACAGAAGAGTCGTGTGGAGAGCGCGCGTCAGTCGTCGAGAGCGAGAATCGCCGCGACGGTCTCGATGAGCTGGCGCGGCCGGAATGGTTTGGCGAGCACGGGGCATCCGAAACGTTCGGCTTCGTGCCTTCCGGGAATGCTCATCAGATCGCCGGTGACCACTGCGCTTCGCCGCAGCAGCCCCGGATGCCGGTCGCGAAGCTTTTCGAGCAGCGCGCTTCCGGTCTCTCCGGCGAGGTTCCAGTCGAGAACGATCGCGTCGACATCGTCGCGGTCGATGCGTGACATCGCTTCGGCAGCCGATGCGGCTTCGTAGACGATCGCTCCGGCAACCTGCAGGATCGTCGCGGTCATCGAGCGAATGTCCTCGTCGTCTTCGACGACGAGCACGGCCCCCTGGAGGCGGGGTTTGGGCGTCATCGGCCGTTCGCTTGGCAGGCTGTATTGACTTCTGTGCATGACGTTCCGGTTTCGCGGCATCCCTTACTTGCGTCCCGATCAACGTCATCATGCCGACACGCTTGAAAGTGAGCCAGCACGTCGGCCATCAAATGCCCGAATCGGCCCCGGCCGGGAAACATGCGATTCTTTGATTCGACGGCAAATTCAAGGTTTTGCACACGTTGCCAGTCGGAGGTCGCTGCGGCATAACCGGCCGCCTGCTTGCCGGCAATACGCCCGCTGGGCGGCTACAGGGACTCTCTTTTGGATTTCGACGACCGTTTACAGCGCTTTCTCGCCAGGACAACCGGCGACACGAAAGCCGTCGTTCGGGATCTGAAGCGCCATACGGAAGGTTTCTCACTCGAGACGATCTCGTTCACCGGAGAGTGGAGCGACCGGGGGCAACCCCGGATTCGCCGCAGGCTGGTCCTTCGGCGCCAGCCGCCGGCCGGCCTGCTCGAGCCGTACGACCTTGCGCCGCAGGTCATGGCGATGCGCGCGGTTCACGGCCACCTCGCGGTACCGCTGGTTCGCTGGTTCGAGGAAGACGCGGATGTCCTTGGCGCTCCTTTCTATGTGATGGATTTTGTCGATGGCGACGTCCCGTTGCCGGTTCCGGGCAGCGCAGGGCAGCCTTCGATTGCCGATGCGGCCGAGCGCGGCGCACTTGCCCGCGACCTGACGGCCAACCTCGCACGCCTGCACCGGTTCGACTGGAAGAGCTCGCCGCTCGCGAGCTTCGATGCTCCGGCAGGCGTGCGCAGCGCTGCCGAGAGGCAGCTCGAGTGCTGGCGCGGATATTTCGAGCGAGCGTCGCCGGAGCCGTCGCCGATGCTCGAGCGCGCGTTTCGAGAGCTCGATCGCCGCATCGCCGGGCTTCCCGAGGACGGTCCGGTCACCGTCGTGCACGGCGATTTTCGCACCGGCAATTTTCTTCGCGAAGGGCGCGAGGTGCGCGCGGTGCTCGATTGGGAGATGGTGCATCTCGGAGACCCGCTCGAAGATGTTGCCTGGGCCACCAGCCGGCTCTGGCGCGGGCAGACGAAGCTCGCGGGCGTGCTCGTTCCGATCCCCGAGTTCCATCGATTCTATGAAGAAGCCGGCGGCTTCCCCGTCGACGACCGCAGGCTCGCGTTCTACGACCTGCTGGCGGGAGTGAAGATGGCAGCGATCATGCTCACCGGGCTTCGTGCGTTCGCCGACCGGCGAACCGACGACATGCGAATGCTCATCTTCCGTCATCAGCTCGTCGGCATGAACCTGATCATCGGTGAATCGCTCGGAATCGTCCCGGGTCTCGACGCATGACGGCCGCAATGAACACGATGAACGAAGCGATGATCGCGACCGATCGCATCCTGGAAGGCGTTGCGAAGACGCTCGAGGAGATCGTGCTGCCCGCGCTGCCGCCGGGTTACGCGCGCGGACAGCTCTACGCCGTGCTCGAAGTGATCGGCAGTCTTCACGGCCAGCTGCTTTTTGGCGGACCGATGCTGGAGAATGAAGCGGCGATGATCGATGCGCTGCTCGCCGAAGCCGCGCAGTCGGTTGCCGGCGGCCTCGGCGAACGCTGCGGCGCGTACGCGACGCGAGCTTCTTCGACGCTCGCCGAGCGCGTGCGCGACGGCCGCTCGCTCGTCTGCGAGCTCATCGCGGGCGGCCACGGCGACGGTGGCACGCTCGGCGCGGCGATCGACAGCTATCTCGCCAACGATGCGATCTCGAGGGCCATGGCGCTGCGTCCCGGACGTCTCGCGGAGATCTCGCAAGGATGATCGTCGGGCGGCATGCGGCGTCTGCGCTCGTGATGGCGCTCGCGATCTCGACTGGCGGCTTGCGCGCGGCGGCGCAGGAAGCACGAGATCTGAACGCCGCACAGGAAGCTCCGGAAGCCGCACCGGCGGACGCGCCGATCGCAGAACCGGCGGATGCGGTGGTCGTCGAACCGGCGGATGCAGCGATCGCAGAACCGGTGGACGCAGCAGTCGTCGAACCGGCGGCGGCCACTGCCGAGGCCGTTGACGCCGAGCCGGCCGCTGCCGAGGCGGTCGATGCCGCGCCCGCCGACGTCCCGAAACCATCCGGGCCGCAGGTGCAGACGCTCGGGCCCGACGATCAGCGCCTGTACCTGGTCGATCACGGCGGCACGTGGTCGATGCACGCCGAGTCGGTCGTTGCCGGCTCGCTGCTGCACTCGTGGCACGAGGCCGGCGGTCCGCTGGTGACGTCGAAGGTGATTCTGGACTATCCGTTCACGCTTTCGGTGCACCGCACGAGCGCCGAGCGGATCCTCGAGCACATTCTCGAAGGCTGGAGCTACACGCTGCACTACGATGCGAAGGGCCGGCTCGAGGCCGTGCGGGTCTACAGTCCGGAGCCGCAGCGCATGTTCAAGACCCCGCGATTGACGGAAAGCTTCTCGGCGTGGCGCCTGCTCGAGAATGGCGCGCCCGCGGCCGCGTCGCCGCAGAACGCCGCGCCGGCTCCTTCACCGGCAAACTAGCAATTGCGAAGAGTCTGCCCGCGCGGCGGTCAGTTCAGATCGTAAAGCGCGATGTCGAGCGGAAACGACGGGTCGGGTCCGCGCTTCGTGCTGCTGGTGGGAAAGTTCGGGGGAACGCCCGACTCGTCGAGCACGTACGCATCGATCCGGTTGATGCCGGCCTGCGAGACGTAAAGGATCCCGTCCTTGATCTCCATCTTCGACGGATATGTCTCCGGATCTTCCTCGGTCCTGCTGAACGGAGTGTTGTGATTGAGCATTCCGTCGGACTCGATGTGGTAGAGGTCGATGCGGCCTGCGTTGTACGCGGCAGCGTAAAGCAGGCCGTTCTCGATCAGGATGTCCTCGTAGTACTCCTCGGTCTCGGTGCGCGAGCTCTGGTCGGTCGGCAGGAATCCACCGGCGACGAGCTTGTACGCGCGGATCGACTTGTCGCCCGCCGACGTGACGTAAATGATGTTGTTGTGAAAGACGAGGTCGTCGGGAAGCGCGATGCCGTCCTGCGGGCTCTGGTTCTCGGCATCGATCGGAACGTCGCCGTTCGGCTTCAGCAGGAACAGGTCGATGACTTCGCTGCTGCGCGCGCCGGCGTAAAGCGACGTGCCGTTGAATGCGAGTGATACGTAATCGCCCGGGATGCGGGCTTCGCCGCTGCCGGTGAACGATGGCGGAAGATCGCCGTCTTCGTCGAGCCGGAACGACTGGACCCGGTTCAGGCCGGCGTCGGCCGAATAGACGACGTTGTTCTGCACTGCGATCTGGATCGGATCGGAGTTCTGATTGAGGATCGTCTCGGAAGTCGGGGAGTCCGGCAGCGAGCCGTCGGCGCCGAGCCGCATGGCGATGAGCTGCTTGTCGAGCGACGCGTAAAGGACACCGTTGGCAATCGCGAGACGCCGCGGGTTGCGCACGGAGATCGAGTCGAACGGCTTGCCCGGAAGCAGTCCGTCGGTGCCGAGCCGGTATGCATCGATGCGGTTGCCGCGCGACATCGCGGCGTAGAGCACGACGTTTCCCGGAGGAGCCGTGGTCTGCGGTCCGGGAGTAAGAAAGGCCGACGTGCCGCTGCCGCTCGACCCTCCGCCGCACGCCGCAAGCCAGGCTGCCGAGACGAACAGGGCAGCGAATGTCGAAAAGCGAAGGACGCGGGAGCGGAGCGTGGAATACGGCATGGCGCCGACGCTTAACCAAGGGAACGTCGGCTGTCCAGCCGCATGGGGACGTCGGCTGTCCAGCCGCAGGCGCAGACAGGCTGTCCGCCACAGCGGCATTGCCCTCACGGCGACTGCCGTCATAATCCGCCGATGCGCACCCGCGACGATGAAAGCTGGAACGTGCTCGCCATCGGTGCACGTGGCGAGACCGGCAAGGCGCTCGGGCTGCTCGGCGAAGTCGGGCGTTTCCGTACCGGCGGATATCCGCAGGTTCTGATCGGCAGCGTCGCGCGTCCGCGCGGTGACGCCGCGCTTCTCGACGGCATCGACGGCCTCGTCGGCAATCCGGAACGCACAGCCGGCATCATCGACCGCATCGTTCCCGTCGAGGAAGCCGTCTCGTTCGCGGGCGACGACGTGACCGAAACGCTGTGCGAAGCGCTCGAGTCGCGTGCCTCGCGACTGTGCGGAAAGTCGTTCTACGTGCGCGTCCATCTGCGAGGGCTCAAGGGCCGCATCGAGCATCCCGCCGTCGAGCGCGCGCTCGGCGATTTCCTGTCGGAGTTTGCGGCCCGCGCCGGCGAGCCGCCGAACGTCTCGTTTCGCGATCCCGACGTGGTCGTGGTTGCCGAAGTCGTCGGACGCCGCGTCGGCTACGCGTTCCTCGGACGAGACGAGCGCAATACCGATCTGGTGCGCGTGAAATAATCGGCTTTCCGAGTCGCGGGCCGCGTGTCAGTCGGGCTCGGGGGCGAGCATGACCTTGATCGCACCACTTTTCTTGTCCGACGCGGTTTCGAACGCCGCCTGCACATCGGTAAGCGGAAAGGTATGCGTCAGAAGGCCGCGCAGCGCAGTGGCATGGGCCTCGATGCATTCGAGGCCCAGCTCGAAGTCGGCAATTCCGGTCGGCGGGCGGTTGTAGACCATCGAGCCGACGATTCGCACTTCCTTGATCAGCAGCACGCCGGGATCGAACACCGGCGTCTTCTCGAAGACACCGATGACGACGATCGTGCCGCCGCGCGCGACGGCGAGCATGCCGTCGGCGACAGTCGTCGCGTCGCCGCCGACGGTTTCGAGCACGACGTCCGGCTTCTCACCGGACAGCTTGAGGCGTGCCGGATCGAGCACCTCGTCGACGCCGATCGCTTCGGCGACTTTCTTCTGCTGCGGATGACGGGCGCTGATCGCGACGTACGAGGCGCCCAGATGTCGCGCAGCCGCAGCGGCAACCAGCCCGATCGTTCCGGCGCCGAGCACGAGCACGCGCGAATGCTCGCCCACGCCGCCGAGCCGCGCGGCATGCACGGCGACGGCCATCGGCTCGGCCAGCGCGCCGAGCGCGTAGTCGAGCGAATCCGGAAGCGGAAACAGCGCGTAGTCGGGCACGACGAGCGAAGACGCCATGCCGCCCTGGAGCGTCACGCCATGCACCGCGAGCCGGCCGCACAGATGGTAATTGCCGGACACGCAGTGCCGGCACTCTCCGCAGCGCCTGATCGGCTCGATGGCGACGCGGTCGCCTTCGCGAACGCTGGTCACGCCAGGGCCGATCGAATCGACGACACCGCTCATTTCATGACCGGGACATACGGGCGGCAGCGGCGCGTGGCCCCGGAACGCGTGCAGGTCGCTGCCGCAGATCCCGCAGCGCCGGATGCGGACGCGCGCTTCTCCGGCGGCCGGCGCGGTCTCGGCAACCTCGTGAACGTGGATCGTGCCGGCGGACAGGTATCGTGCTTCGATCACGGCGTTGGTTCCTATCGGTGAGGGTGTCTCCACGCAATGTCCCGGGGCCTCAGCGCCCGCAGAATGCGTCCGGACTCACAGCCGGATTGCAGGGCCGACGCCTGCAGCGTTGCGAATACTTTGCCCTCGCCAGAGCCCGTGCGGTAGTTTAGGATCCCCCCGCGCTTTTCAACACGGGCCACGGAGAGGAAGGGCGGACTTCCTCGAGCGGCCGTGCAAGACAAAGGAGAGATCGAATGACAGGTTTTTGTCGTCGCTTCGGATCGTTCGCGATGGTTCTGGCGTTTGGGGCAATGCTGCTGAGCTGCAGTGGAAGCGGGGACGGTGACGGCGGAGGCGGCGGCGACGACCGGGTTCGGCTCTTCTTCGGCATCAACAACGACGGCGGCTGCAAGAGCCTGGTTTTCGACGTCGATGTCGCCGACGCCCAGGCCGTCATCGAGCGCAACGGAAACGCCGTCGATTGCACGCTCAATGCGGCGCTGACCAACGACGGCTGCGACGCGACGTTCACGCTCATCAACAATAACGACACGCTTCGCGTATCGATCACGGGATGCACGATTCCCGCGGTCACCAATGTGTTCCTCTGCGACTTCGTCGACGCCGACATCTCCGAGCTGACCGACCAGACGGTGGCTACGTGCAGCTGCAAGAACAACGGCTGCGACACCACGCCTCCGGTCTGCATCAGCGAAGTGCAGGACCCGGGGTCCTGCGAAGACTGCGACAACCACATCGACGACGACGGCAACGATCTCATCGATTGCGCCGATCCGAACTGCGAGCATTCGCCGCTGTGCGGCAACGTCGGGGAGACGTCCACGACGACGTCTTCGACGTTCATCGACGTCATCACGTCGTCGACGACGACGACGACGCTCGAGCCCACGGAAACCTGCACGCTGACGTACCGGATGACGACGGACGTTACGGCAGGAGGCCTGTCGTGGGAGACGGACTACGCGGGCACCGACGGCGGTTTCCGCGGCAAGGGCAGTGCCGTCAAGTGCGACAGCATCGTCCCGGGCGCACTCGCGGCGTTCTCGGACAACGACCATGCCCGGGTGCTTTCGTCGGGGCTCGTCAGCCTCAGCGGCATTGACGGGCCGGCCGATCTCGTCGAGTGCAAGTTCGACGTGGTCACCGAGCCGCTGATCTCGGACTTCGACATCACGGTCACCGAAGCGACCGACGTCGACGTGAATCCGATCCGGCCTTTCCCCGCGATCATCATCAAGAGCCTGGACTGTGTGCCGGTCACGACGACGACCACCGAAGGAAATACGACGACGACGATCGACGGCGGCGGCACCACCACGACGATCCCCGGCGGCGGCACGACCACGACGATTCCCGGCGGCACCACGACGACGACGCTTCCCGGCCCGACCGACACGTACTCGATCACGTTCCGTCTCAATAGCGCGAGCGCGCCGGTCGGTGCGCTGCAGTTCAGCGTCAACTACGCGGGTGCGCCGGGTGAGTTCGAAGGCACCGGCGGCGACGTGACGTGCACGGGCGGCATCGAAGGCGCGCTGTTCGCGCCCAACGACATCGATGCCAGCCGCAAGCTGTCGCTCGGCATCATTGCGCTCGACGCGTTCAGCGCGCCGGTCAACGTGGCCACGTGCAAGTTCGTCGCGAACGATGAGATCGACGTGCCGACTCCGGCCGACTTCATCATCACGATCGACGACGCGACCGATGCGGACGGAGCCGACGTGACGGTCGGGGTCGGCGCGGTGGTGACACCGGTGCACTGACGCCTCCGATGGGACACAGCCGGGAGGCCGGTCCGGGAAACCGGACAGCCTCCCGGTGCCGTCCCGCCGCCGTTTGTGATTCGCTGCGGATGGAAATGCTCGTCTACATTCATCCGCTGATTGCCACGCTTGCGCTCGCGCTACTCGCGCACACCGCGTCCTTTGCGGTGCGCTCGCGCAATAACCGCCGCTATCGCTCGCTGTTTCTGGTGCGGCACTCGTACATCGCGCCGACGATGTACGTGACGATCCTGGTCGCATGGGCAAGCGGGCTCATCTCGACGTGGGCGCTGCGGCCGCCGAATGAGGTCGCGGCCAGCGGTCACTTCAAGGTCGGAAGCGCGTTCGTCGTGGTGCTGACGCTGTCGGCGATTTCGTCACGCTGGATCGACAACCCGCGGATCCGCGCGATTCATCCATGGATCGGCGCGCTGGCACTGCTGCTGTCGGCTGCGCAGGCGTTCTTCGGCCTCGAGATGCTGCCGTAGTCAGGACGCACCCGGCGAAAGGCACGCGCACGGAGACGTGATGGCATAGTCGGCGCCGGCCCAGGCCTTTGCGAAGGCCGCACCGGCGCGCGCAGCCTCGGCGTTCCTGTGCTCGAGCCGCAGGCTTTTCTCCAGCCCGAACAGGCTCCAGCCGTTGTCCGGATGATGGACGAGGTCGTCGCGAAAGACTGCTTCGGCCTCGCGCCCTTTTCCTGAATCGAGCAGGGCCGCTCCGAGCGTGTGGCGCGCCGGCAGGATCCATGACGGAGGCTCGTCGTATTTGAGCTTCGATTCGTTCTCGACGGCATTGCGAAGCGACGCGAAGGCCTGCTCGCGCTTGCCCTCGCGGTAGGCGATCTCGCCGTCGAGAACGCGGTCGGCGACCGCAAGCAGGTCGGCCGCAGAGTTGTTGCCGAAGATCGCCTCGGCCGGCACCGCCGCACGCGCCGTCGCGAACTCGGCCTGCTCGGCTCGCGCCGATGCGGTGTCGCCTTTGGCCGAGAACGCGACGCCGCGCGCATAGTGCCGCATCGCGCGCGCGATCGGGAAGATCGCTTCGAGATCCGGTGCCGCGAGAATCTCGTCCCAGCGTGCGAAGCGCACGCGCACCTCGAGCGGCATCGCGAGATAGCCGTCGGCGATCGGCGAATACTGTTTTGCCCACTCCGGAGGAATGGCCGCGACCATCGTGTCGATGGCGTCGATGGCCTGCTTCTCGCGGCCGATCATCATCGCGGCAAACGCGAGCATGTGATGGTTGTGGGCCATGTAGAGCGCATAGAAGCCCTGCTTCGGCGTGATCGCCCGGTAGCGGTCGTCGGCGCGGATCGCCTTGGCGTTGGCCGTGACGGCGTCGCGCCAGCGACCGCGGCGGACGTCGATATGGCTCGGCATGTGCACCAGATGACCGAGCCCGGGCTGCAGGTCGCGCAGGCGGTTGGCGGCGACGTCGGCGCGTCCGGGATCGCGCGAGGCTTCGGTTGCGTGGATGTAAAGGTGCAGCGCCAGCGGATGATCGGCGCGAAGCTTCATGACGGCATCGAGCGTCCCGAGAACTTCCTCGGTACCGGGCTGGGCCTTGCCCTCGGGCGTCCACTGGTTCCACGGGCGCAGATCCATCATGGCTTCGGCGAACAGCGCACCGACATCGGCATCGCGGGGATGGCGCTGCCAGACGCCGCGCATCGCATTGGCGTACGCAAGATCGAGCGGTGCGCGATCGGCGGCCGAAGCGGCCTGCGCGCCGGCCGGCGAAGGTTTGGTGTAACGCGCGGCGAGCGCGTCGATGAGCTCGCGCTCGACCGCGTCGGCACCGCCGGCCGCGGCTTCCTTCTGCGCGCGCCCGAGCGCATCCCACGCGACCACCGTGGATTCGGGCAGCATCATCGGGAAATTGATGTGCGGGCCACTCGCGATCGCGATTCCCCACCATGCCATCGCGGCATGCGGATCGAGCTCGGCGGCCTTGCGAAACGACCGGATCGCCTCGTCGTGGTTGAACGCGAACAGAAAGCTCAGCCCCTGGTCGAAGTAGCGCTGCGCTTCGCGTGACGACGTGGTGATCTTGCGTCCGTTGCTGCCGAGGCCTTCGTACAGCGGAACCGGGCCGACGCCGGCATCGTGCGGGGACGCTGTCCGGTTGCCGGTCGAGCAAGCGCTCGAAACGATCACGGCTGCGGCGAGCAGCGTCGATGCGATTGGTCGAAACATGATCGGACCCTCCGAAGCGCGGGAATCGCCGGGACCAGAAGTATGAAGTCTTTTATTCGCGGGCGCCGTGTTCGCGCAACACGTTGACGACTTCGTTGGCGTCGCCGACGGCCTTGACGTTGCCGTCGAGAGCAAGCTCGGACGCCGACATCTTCGCGAGATGCAGCGGCGTCGAGCCGTCCGTCGCGCGCGCGTTCGGCCTGGCGCCGGCGTCGAGAAGCACCCGTGCGACTGCAGCATAGCCGGAAAGCGGGGGAACGCGGCGGCTTGCCACCAGATGAAGCGGAGTCTGCTGGCGCGCGTCGGTCGCGTTGGCATTGGCCCCCGCGGAAAGCAGTACGCGCGCGAGCTCG
This sequence comes from Candidatus Limnocylindrales bacterium, assembly GCA_035571835.1. Classification (NCBI taxonomy): domain Bacteria; kingdom Bacillati; phylum Chloroflexota; class Candidatus Limnocylindria; order Candidatus Limnocylindrales; species Candidatus Limnocylindrales bacterium. The sequence continues at coordinate 47,118 of DATNBU010000038.1, forward strand.
ACGTGTCCCCAGGCGGCGGCCGAATGAAGCGGAGTCAGGCCGTATTCGTCGCGCGCGTTGACGTCGGCGCCGGCCGCAAGCAGCACCTGGGCGACGTTCATACGGCCTCGTGTCGCCGCGGTATGCAGCGGGGTCTCTCGCGCGTTGTCGGTCGCGTTGACCTTCGCACCGGCGGCGATCAAGAGCCTGGCGATCGCCGGGTTGCTCGCGGTCGCGGCGATCCGCAGGTCCTTGTCGAGGTCGCAGCTTCCGTCCTTCTTGCACGAGGCCATGTGCTGCTTGACGGCCTGCACGTCGTTCTTTGCGACGGCGTCTTCAATGGAGATTCGAGGATGCTCGACGGCAACCGGTGCGCTGGTCGCCGCGGATTCGGTCAGGGCATTGTGGATGATCGCGCGAGGACGGCTCGTTACCGCATACATCACCGCGAGGTTCACGCCCGAGGCGAGAATGACCGCGATCGCGAACAGGCTGGCGATATGAGGACGGTCCGTCACGCGCCCCATCGTCTACTCGAGGCCGACCCCTAGCAACGGGGTTGGAAACAGAATCGCACGGCGAGAGTCCGCTGCGCGACTCCTGTGCCGCAAGCGAAAACACGGGCTTCGGGACCCGGCCGGGGCAAAAGATTGACACGGTCACAGCCGGCGTCGGATAGTCGCTCCCGGCTGGCGGCCGGAGGGGCCGCCGAGGAGGGGCGCCAATGCGTGCAGCCCGGGCCCGTTTCTTTCTTGGTTCCTGTCGTTCGACCGCTCTTTTCGGCTTGCTCTCGGTGGCCCTTGCACCATCGGCGGCGCAGGCGTCCGAAGCGGGCCAGGGTTCATTCTCCGGCACGCTGACGCCCGGAGTCGGCTGCGGGCCCGGTGCTCCGGCGCTGCTCGAGTTCACGTCGGCGTTCTCGTTCGACGACAAGACGTTCCAGATCAACATGCCGCCCGGCAACAACACGTTCGACGTCAACTTCTCCGAGCTCGGCACATTCCACACCGAGGGCGAGATCAACTGCGTGTTCGACGTCGGCGGCGAGTTCGTCGGCGAAGCCGTCAACGAAGCCGGCGACTTCCGCTGGGTCGACATGCGCGGCGAGTATCTCGATCACAAACCGGGCATCAGCGAGGGCGATCCGTTCCCGTGGGTCGCCGGAGCACGCTGCGAGACGACGCGCACCGACAATTTCAAGACGCTCTGCGACAATTTCGAGCTGAGCTGGAACGGCCTCAGCAGGATGCTCGCACCGAATCCGGGCTACAACGACTTCGCGGGCGATCTCAACATCCGTACGGCAAATCGCGGACACGTTGCGCCGAACGGCAACAACGCCGTCGATACGACGGCGGAAGTCGACGGCCCGGGCGGCGACGTTCCCGAAGTCGTCGTCACGTTCCACAACGGCGTGATGTCCGAGGGCGATGTCAGCGTCAGCACGCTGGCCGATGCGCACGGGAGCATTCCGGGCAGCGTCAGCATTGCGCCGCGCGGCACGACCGAGATCGACCATGGCGACGGCGCGGTGCCGTTCTTCGAAAACGGTGACGAGTCGTTCCTCGAAATCAGCACGGATGCGGAGCTTCCGACCGGACCCGACATCGAAGTCTGCCTGCCGATGCCGGCGGTTGCTTCACCGTCCGACGCGCGGCCGGTGCACGTGCTGCACGGCGAAGGTGCAGATTTCCTGACGCGGAGGTTCGTCGACCGCACGTCGGACGTCGACCCGTCCACAGGCAAAGCTTGCGCGTCCGTATCGAGCTTCTCGCGCTTCGCGGTGGTCACGTCGGACCTTTGCGGCAAGGGCAGGAAGAGCTCCGACGGCATCCTTACTGTGGCCGGCGGCCTGACCGGCAAGAAGAGCGTCGTCGTCGACGGCGTCACCGACTGCACGGAGCTGCCGGCGGACTTCCCGGCTTCGCTCGCGAAACTGTGTGTTCCGGACGCCGACGGCTACAACGGCCAGTGCACGCTGTCGCTCAAGCTCGGGGTCGATCGCGCAGGATGCAACGAGGTCGCGGCCGGCATCGATGCGAGCGCGTCGGATGTCGACGTGTACTCCTACGACGGAACCATCCACGGCAAGACGGCGAACGTCGATCTCGGAATGCTTTTCCACGACGCGCTTTACGGCCTCGTCGATCGCACCGAAGCAATTGTCGGTCCGGTTGCGATCTCGCTTCCCGCCAACGGCTCCGTTGCCAAGTACAAGCTGTCGCACCACATGAACGGCGGCGAGCCGGGAAGCGGCGAGTACGTGCTCGACAAGGACGTCGCGACGATCCTCTGTATCGAGCCATAACCGCGGAAAATCGGGGTCAGACACCGATTTCGGAAAATCAGTGTCTGACCCCGATTTCGTCACGAACAAGAAAGGGGCAGGTTCGCATGAACCTGCCCCTTTTTTTCGGGCCGCGCATGCGGCCGCGTGATCGTCTCGTCAGTTCAGCTCGGCCGAAGTGTACCCGAGCACTGCGCGCGCGATGATCAGCAGATTGATCTGCTGCGTGCCTTCGTAGATGTCGGTGATCTTCGCGTCGCGCATCCACTTCTCGAGCAGGTGTTTGCGCGAGTATCCCATCGCGCCGGCGAGCTCGACGCACTTCTGCGTGACGCGGGTGACGGCCAGGCCCGCTTTCGCCTTGGCCATCGACGCTTCCTTCGAGTTGCGCTTGCCGTGATCCATCATGTTGCAGGCTTTCCAGGTGAGCAGGCGCGAGGCCTGCAGCTGGGCTTCCATGTTCATGATCTCGCGCTCGAGCACGGTCTGGTCGAACGGGCTCGCCTCGTAACGGATCTTGATGCCGGCTTCGTCGAGCATCTGCTTGAGGAACTCGAGCGATGCACGGGCAACGCCGATGCCGCTCGCGGCAACGATCGGCCGCGTGCTGTCGAACGTGGCCATGACGCCGCCGAAGCCGGCGCGCGAGCCGTTTTCGTTGACCTCGGCGGTGCCGAGGATGTTGTCGGCGGGGATGCGAGCGTTGTCGAAGACGATCATCGCGGTATCCGACGCGCGGATGCCCATCTTGTCTTCGACCTTGCTGACGGTCACTCCCGGCGTGCCGGCCGGAACGATGAACGACTTGATGGCCGGACGGCCCTTCTTCTTGTCGAGCGTCGCCCAGACGACGACGAAGCCGTCGGACTTCTCGAGCGCGCGATGCCCTGACGTACAGAAGATCTTTGTGCCGTTGAGCACCCACTCGTCGCCGTCGCGCACGGCCGTGGTCGCGACCTGCTTGGAATCCGAACCGAAGTGCGGCTCGGTAATCGCCATCGCCGCCCAGCGCGGCTTGCCCTCATAGAAGTGCCCGAGGAAGCGCTGTTTCTGTTCGGCCGTGCCGACCGCCTGCACGGCCGCGCCGCCGAGCCCGGGGTTCGGAATCGACAGGTAGAGGCCGGCGTCGCCCCACGCGAGCTCTTCGATCTGCATGCACGCGAGCAGCGTGTTCTCGGACGGTCCGGAACCGTTCTTCTTGCCGCCCATGCTCGTCGCGTCGCGGTTGCCGCGGCTGACGTCCCACATCTGCTGGAAGAACTCCCACGGATCGGTGTGTTCTTCTTCGTCGTACTGGCGTGCGATCGGACGCATCATCCCTTCGGCCGCCATGCGCGACATCGCGATTCTCGCCTCGGCCGCTTTCGAAAGAGAAAAGTCCATCTTGATACCTCCCTGCTGTTCCTGCCTGTGGAGCGGACGCCTGCTCATGACGTCCGTTCCATTTCATGCTCGACTCGTCAGACGCCAGCTTCTGAACGCTGGCTCCAAACGCTCTCTCCAAACGCTCTACACGCTCGCGATGCCCTCGAAGATTGCGAAGCCGCGCGCGTTGCGGGCCCACATCTCGACGGGATGATCGCGAATGAATCCGTGACCGCCGAGCACCTGCAGCCCGTTGTCGGTGACGGCCATCGCCATGTCGGCGCTGTATCGATGCGCGATCGCCACTTCGCGCGAGCCTTCCTGGCCCTGGTCGAGGTTCCACGCGGCTTCGTAGTTCAGGAGCCGCGCGGCTTCGGTCTCGGTGGCCATGTCGGCGATCATGAATGCGATGGCCTGCTTCTGCGCGATCTTGACGCCGAACGCATCGCGCTCCTTGGCGTACGCGATGGCGTAGTCGAGCGACGCCTTGGCAAGCCCGACGGCCATTGCCGACTGCGCGACGCGCGAGCGGCGAAGGAGCGCGGTGGCGTCGCCGCCGAGGCGCGCCGAAGCCGGCACGCGGCAGCCGTCGAAGCGCACCTCGTAGGTTTCGAGCCCGCGCAGGCCGAGATTCTTCTCGCGCTCGCCGATCGTCATGCCGGCGGTGCCGGCCGGAACGACGAACGCGCCGATGCCGCCGTCGACGGCGGCATAGACGACGATGTGCGGCGCCGACGCGGCCAGCACCGCCTGGCACTTCTCGCCGTCGATGACCCAGTCGCCGCCGTCCTGGCGCGCGGTCGTGCGCATCTTCGAGAAGTGGAAACCGAGCCACGGCTCGACCACGGCCGACGAGCCGGGCGTGAAGACATCGGAAAGATAGGTGGGAAGGATCGCGTTCTTCTGTTCCTCGCTGCCGAGGCGGAGCACCGCATCGACGACCAGCCGCGGCGAGAGCAGGTGCAGCGCAATCGCGAGGTCGCCCTCGGCGAGGCCCTCGGCAACGATCGCACCGGTGATCGCCGACGGGTCGGCGCTGGCGTAGCCGCCGTAGCTCTCGGGCACCGAGCCCTGGATCAGCCCGAGATCCCACGCGGCCTTGACGATCGCGGCCGGGATCACGCCGGTCTCATCGGCCTCGCGCGCGGCGGGCCGCAGCTGCTCGGCGGCGAACGACGAGACGGTGTCGCGGATGAGCTGCTGTTCTTCGTCGAGTTCGAAATCGATCACGGCTGAATTCCCCCTGCGGTCGTGTTTTCCATCGGAAGGCCAGGCGGCGAGTCGGCGGCTCGCAGATCGGCAAAAAGCTGCGCGAGAAACGTCCCGAGCGTCTGCTCGAGGCGGAAGCGTTCGGGATCGAGGTAGTACTGGGTCTCGGCGCCGATGACGGCGCTCGTGAGCGTGGCCGCGACCTGGTCGGCGTCGGCGTCGCGCCGGAACGCGCCGGACTCCTGGCCTGCCCGGACGATGTTGCGCAGGAACGCGCGGAAGCGGCGCATCATGCCGCGCATCGCGTCGAGCAGCGGATCGTGGGTGTCGATCGCCTCGACCATCAGCTTGATGGCAAAGCGGGGCCGGTCGTTCGACACCGCGTGCTCGGTACAGACGGCAACGATGCGGCGGATGCTGTCTTCGGGCTCAGCCCCCTGGCAGGCGCTCTGGACGCGATCCTCGAACTCGGCGACGCGATCGGCGACCGCGGCGGCGAGCAGGTCGTTCTTGTCCTTGTAGTGGTAGTAGATCGCGCCCTTGGTGACGCCCGATTCGCGCGCGATGCGGTCGATCGACGTTCCCTGGTAGCCGTACTTCGCGAAGCAGTCGATGGCGGTCTCTTTCAGATCGACGCGCGCATCATCGCCGCGGCGGGCTCGCTCGGGCTTGAACATACCGAGCGTTTAGTAGGTTTTGACAATCGCGTCAAGAGTATTTGACGTTGATGTCAATATCGGCAGGCCCTCGCTGGCGTTTGACTGACAGGCTAAGCGTAAAGGATGCTGCGCCCGCCGATGGCCTACATCCGACACATCGCTCCCTCGCAAGCGGGCGGACGACTGGCGCAGGTCTATCGGGAGGTCCGCGGAGAGGTGCCGCGGGTGCCGAATCTGCTGCAGGTGTTCAGCCTGCGCCCGGAGACGATGGAAGGCGTCTACCGGCACTGGATCGCGCTCATGTGGAGCCGCAGGGTTCCACGCCAACTCAAGGAAATGCTTGCGGTAACGGTTTCGGTGGCAGCCCGCTGCGACTACTGCGCCGACGCCCATATGATCTACCTGCTGGCAAGCGGAATGGACGGCGACCGCGCGCGCGACCTCCAGACGCGCCTGGCCGATGCCGATGGGCTTTCCGACGCGGAGAGCGAGGCGATCCGCGCCGCGATCCGCCTGACGACCGACCCGCGCAGCATGAAAGCGGCACAGCGCGAGGCACTTGTCCGCGCGTGGCCGAAGCTCGAGGAACGCATCGAGATCGTCGCCGTGGTCGCGTCGTTCAACAGCGTCTGCCGGCTGGCCAATGCGCTCGGCGTCGACTCGGAGATCCCGTCGCCGCTTCGCCGCTTCGAAGTCGGCAAGCGAGGCGCCATCGGGCTGCTCGCGCGCCTCGCATCCTTCAGCATGGACATGGACGAGAAGTCGCTTCCGGGCGAGCCGCCGGAGGTCGACCGCGCCGCGCTGCGCGAGCTCTTCCTGCATCAGATCGGGTTCTCGTCGCTGCCGCCCGGCTTCGACCTGCTCGAGGCCTGTCCGGAGGTCTTCGATGCGCAGCTTCGCGTGATCCGCACCGCGGCGGCGGTGATGCCGCGCGACCGCTGGGTACGCGTGGGTCTGGTGGTCGCGCGCCTGACCGGCTGCGACTACTTCTCGACCAACTGCGGCGACTGGCTGCGTCAGCGCGCCGAGAACCCTTCGGATGTCATTGCGGCAGCCGAAGGCTCGGCCTCGAGCCTTCCGGACGTCGAGCACGCCTGCGTCCGCTTCGCCCGCGACTTCACGCTGCACTCGCATACGATCACCAGGGAGCGCATCCACGAGCTGCGCCGCTGCGGCCTGAGCGACGGCGCAATCCTCGACCTCGCGTACGTGACGGCTGTGTTCAACGGGCTGGTTCGCTTGGTGCTGGGTCTCGCCCCCAACTAAGATGAACCATCCTTCGCTAGGGGCCTAAGCAACGTGGAATCCGCCCAGATCTCCGGAAAAGTCTTTCGCTTCCTGTCGACGATGCATCCGTCGCTGTCCAAGCCGGAGCGCAAGCGCTACGCCGAGTTCGATCCCGACAAATGGTATCCGTGGACGCCTGATATCGCGGGCGAGTTTACCGACCTCATGCGCCGGTCACCGCGCGACACCAGTTTTGCACGCGGCCTCGCCTACGCGGCCACCAAGGGTCTTCCCGAGGATTCGAAGCTGTCTGCGACCGACGTCGTTGCCGGTCTTGCATCGCTTCCGGCAGCGTTCGTCGGTCCGGCCGGCAGCGGTTTCGAAGTCAGCATGGAACGGCCGGGCTACGCGGAGGTTTTCTACCGGGGCATGCCCGGGTTCTCGAACGTCTGCATCGCGATCGCCGGAGAGCTCACGCAAAGGCTGCAGGCCGTCGGCGCGCGCGGTCTCGACGTGCGTCACGGCGAAGGCTGCCGGCTGCAGGGTGCAGACGCGTGCCGCTTCGAAGTGCGCTGGTCGGCCGATCCCGGCGACCGGCACGCACCGGTGAACCCGCCCGAAGCCGCCGAAGCGCGCCGCCCCGAGCGGCCGGTCGAGCGTCCTTCGTTCGAACGATCCGCCGAGCCCGCGCCTGCGCGTGCCGCAGCCGCAACGATGCTGCGCACCGAGGATGTCTCGTCGCGAGCGGTCCCGAGCGGACGCCCCGTCGCTCCTCCGCCAAGGCCGATCTCGGCTGCACCGGTGATGCCGCAGGCGTCCGCCGGAGGCTCGGCCGAAGATCTCTTCGAGCAGCTTCGCTCGCGCCTCGTCGATGCCGAGCGCCAGAGCGCACGGCATTCGGAGCTGGAGTCGCACATTGCAGCACTCGACGCGCGTGCCGGAGAGCTCGAAGCGGCGCTCGCGCATGCCGAAGCCGAAGCGAATGCCGCACGCGGCGAGCTCGAGGAGCTGAAGCGCCGCATTCGCGATCTGGTCGGCTAGTCTTCTACGGTACGGCGCAGACGTCGCTGATCGCGGACGAGTACGCGCCGTTCGAGAAGCAGTCGGCGGTTGAGAACGCCAGTTCGCCGCAGTCTCCATCGGCGGCGCCCTCCGCACCGAACGCCAGCGTCATTTTCATCGGGATGTAGGCCGGCGAGGTGCCGTAGCCGCCGCCCGCGGTGCCAGGAAAAAGAAAGGCAAAACCGGCGATCGCGAGAAGAGCGGACAGCGGTCGCTTCATACCAGAGCCCTCCTTTTGTTCGCCTCGAAGCGCAGCCCGTGCCGCCTTTTCCGGCGCAACACAGTCGGCCGGGGGCGTATCAGGCAGCCAGGCAATGGGCGATCGCGACCGCCCCTGTGACATCTGTCGCTGTCCGGACGTGGGCCAGGGGGTTTCCCGGTCGCCGTCGACGCGATGTGACCAAGTGCTGTCCGGTCATTGCCGCGACACCGCGCGGCGTGGTACTCGACGGTCGATGCACCTCGTATCCCGGACCGTAATCGCGTCGGCCGCTGCTCTCCTCGTCTTCTCGACGACACCGGCCGAAGCCTGGATGAAGCGGATCGATCCGACCGGACTTGCCAAAGGAGGCCGCGGCTGGTCGGCCCCGCGAGTGTCGGGGATCGATAACGCTGGCGACCTGATCCTCGTCGGCGAGCCGTTCCGGCTCGCCAAGTACTCGGGTGTCAGCGGCGCGCTGCTCTGGCAGACGACCTCGCCGGCGAACGCTTTCGGACACACGCTCGAGATCGATGCGGCGAACGACATCTTCCTCGTCAACGGAGTGAAGATCGCCAAGTTCGACGGAGCGAGCGGCGCCGAGCTCTGGGAGCTCACGCTTCCGAACTACACGTCTTTCTACTCGGTCGCTCTCGATCCATCCGGGGACCTTTTCGCACTTTCCGGCGTATGGGATGGTCACGAGTCGCTAATCTCGATCCGCAAGCTCGACGGGACGAGCGGAAGCGAGGTCTGGAGCACGAGCCTTCCCGGCCTTCGCGCACCCGGATACCGGTATTGCTGCGGGGCGCCGTTCGATGTGCACGATCTCTCCGTCACGCCCGACGGGAACGTCATCGTCGCCATGTACAAAGAGCGGATCACGCCGGAGTACGATCTCGAGTATTCGCCGCTCTTCCAGGGTTTCGACGGTGACGACGGAACGCAGGAGTGGCAGTACGATCTCGACGCATTCAACACCGCCGATCCTCCAACCGTGATGGGTCTCGTCGGTCCGTCCAATCGCTTCTTCGTCCGGCTTTATTCGAACGGTTCTCGTCTGCTCGCCATCGATGCGGCGACCGGTGCGCCGGTGTGGAACACGCCCATCGTCTCGCCGACGACCGTGTTCCAGTATCTTTCGGAGATTCTCCTCGACCCTTCGGGCGACGTCGTCCTCGTCGGCGAGTCGTACTCGTATGACGGCTACGGGACGAATTATCTCTACGCTGCGAAGTACGCGGCGAACGACGGCACGCGAACCTGGCTGAGCGAGATTCGAGGCGACGATCTGCGACCGGGCCTTACCGAGGCCGACAGCAATTCGCGCGAGCGCGCGGTCACAGCGGCAGCCGATGCCGCCGGCAACATCTATGTCGGAGGCTCGCTCTGGGACGGCGAGGATGACCTCGCGGTGCTTCGCCTGCGGGCGGCCGACGGCGCCACCGAATGGTGGAGACTGGCGGATGGCTCGACGCCGCCTCCCTACGGCGGCTGCGACATCGTCAGGGACATCTTCGCAGGAGCCGACGGCCACGTCCGCTTCATTGGAGAGATCGGCTACGCCGACATCGGCATCTGCTCGACGGTCGTCTCTTCGCTCGACTCGGCAAACGGCGCGCTCGACGACATGCCGATCGGGATCGATCGCCTGACGATCCAGAACTCCGCCAATCCCGCCGCGACGAGGATCTCGCTTCTGTCCTCCGGCATCAGCACGTTCCCGCCCGGTCCGGACAACATCGGCGATCCGCGGTGCGACGCGCCCGGCGGCGGCGGCGCGAATCTTTCCGTCTTCAGCACGGGAGGCGCGACCTCGAATGTTTCGATACCGCTACCGTGCGAGAACTGGATAGCGCTCGGCGATCCCGCGCATCCGATCGGTTACGAGTACGAGGATCGCGAGCAGGTCAACGGCCCGTGCAACTCCATCGTGCTCTACGACAAGTTGCGCAAGGGTCGGCTCTCGGTACGCTGCTCCGGCGCGAACCCGGCCTCCCCGCTCGACTACGAGCTCGACGCGATGGGGCAGGGCAGCGTGGCGCTTCGCCTCGAGCTGCCGGGAACCGTCTACTGCGCCGAGGCGACTCCGTCGTCGAGCTCGATCGGAGCGGACAGCCCCGCGTCGTTCCGCGCCACCAAGGGATCGGCTCCGCTCGCTTGCCCCGCCCCCTGAGGGCATCTTCCCGAAACACGGGCCGAGATGGCAGTTTCTTCCTCGCAACGCGCGGCGACGCTGCGCATCGTGCTCCTTCGTCCGAAGCGCGGCGCCAACGTCGGCGCCGTCTGCCGCGCAATGAAGAACATGGGAGCGGGCGATCTCGTCATCGTCGGCGGCGAGTACGACGGCGAGGAAGCCCGTCGCACCGCCGTGCACGCCGGCGACGTCTACGAATCGATCCGCACCGCCGCGACGCTCGACGAAGCGATTGCGCCCGCGACGTTCGTGGTCGGCACCACTTCGCGAACCCAGCCGTGGAGCATCCCTGTCGTGCCGATCGACCAGGCCTTTGCCGAGGCCCGGGCGCACGGGCAAGCCAGCATCGCGCTCGTGTTCGGCCCCGAAGATCACGGTCTCGACAACCAGCAGCTCGCCCGCTGCCACCGCCTTGCCTTCGTGCCGACGGCAGACGCGTACGCATCGCTCAACCTCGCGCAGGCGGCGGTCGTCTGCCTGTACGAATGGCTGCGCTCGAGCCGCAACGAAGCCGGCAGCATGCCGCGGTCCGGCGATGCCGCAGCAGCCGATGACCGGACGCAGTCGGCCGCGCTCGCCGATCTCGAAGACGTGCTCGAAGAGATCGGATTTCTCGAGGGCGACCAGGCCGAGCGCGTGATGGCGACGATCCGCTCGATCCTGACTCGCAGCGGACTCGACGAGCGCGAGGTCGGCATTCTTCGCGGCATCGCGCGGCAGATCCGCTGGGCCGCTCGCCGCGAGCCGGCGCGCAAGCGGGCGGCGACGATCAAGTGATCGAGCCGGCTCCGAACGCGGCCATCGCGCTGCGCCGATTCACCGCAGTCCGACGTTGTTGCATGGAAGGCACTCGGCAAGTACGGTTGCTCGTGAATCGTCCGCACAGGGCGCGCCCGCCAGCCGTGAGGTGGAGTCGGTGAATCGCTCGATGTTCGCGCTGGCCAGGCGGCCCCGACTGTCGCTGATCGTCATGGTGGCGCTGACGCTCGTTGCGCTGGCGGGCATCACGCGCATCGGCTTCGACGGTTCCCTCGCGTCGCTGAGCGTCCCCGACGATCCCGCCCGGCTCTACAACGAACAGGTCCGCAAGGAATTCGGCGACGAAGAGATCGGCATCGCGCTCGTCGAGAGCGCGAACGTCTACACGCCCGAGAACATCGCCGCGCTCCGCGACCTGACCGACCGCCTCGCCAAGGTTCCGGGCGTAACCCGCACGCTCAGCATCACCAACGCTTCGGATCCGGTCGCCGACGTCTTCAATCCGCCGGCGCTGCTCGAAGCGGGCCCGGTCACGGCGGCGAGCGTCAAGGCACTTCAGGAGCGGGTCAAGGCCAACCCGATCTACGTTCCCAACCTCGTCGCTGCCGACGGGCAGGCTGCGGCAGTCACGGTGTTCTTCAAGAACGCGGTCACGACCGACGACGAAGCTGTCGTCGACCACGCGGTCCAGGACGTGATCGACAGCTACAAGGGCGACGCGAAGATCCATTACACCGGGATGTCGCACATCCGCGTGCAGGCGGTCGAGCGCATGCAGAGCGACCTGCTCGACTTCCTGCCGGCAAGCCTGCTGCTGATGGCGTTCGTGCTGTACGGCATCTTCCGTTCGATCCGGGCGACGCTGCTGCCGCTCGCGGCGCTCGCGATCAACGTCGGCTGCCTGATCGGGCTCATGGGATGGGCGGGCGAGCCGATCACGCTCGCGACGCTGGTGCTTCCGTCGCTGCTTCTGGTGATCGGCGGCTCGTACGCGATCCACATCGTGGATGCGTACCTCGAGCTCATCCGCAAGCCCGAGTCGGCGACGCTGCTTCCGGAAGAGATCTTCGGCCGCGTGCTCGACGAAGTCGCGCTGCCGGTGTTCGTCTCGGCGGTTACCAATGCGATCGGATTCGGATCGCTCGCGATTCATCCGATTCCTGCGATCGCGGGACTCGGAAAGTTCGCGGTGCTCGGGATCGCGGTCGTCACGTTCGGCTGCGTGCTCGGCATCCCGCTCGCGCTGCTCGCAATGCCGGGCCGCAAGATCGTCCACGTGCAGAAGGAAGGCGAGGAGGCGGCCGACGAACCGGCCGGCGTCGGCATGCCGTGGCTCGAGCGCGTCGTGCAGCGCATCGGCGCGATCTGCGTCGATCACCGGCTGAAAGTCCTGACCGGCGCGGCGATCGTGACGGGGATTGCCGCGTACGGCGCGATGCAGGTCCAGGTCGACACCGACTTTCTCAAGGCGTTCCGCCCCGGCTCACCGGTGCGCGAAAGCTTCGATGCGATCCAGCACAAGCTGGCCGGTCCGAATCCGATCTCGGTCGTGATCAGCGGACCCGAGCCCGGCTACTTCCGCGACATCGCGGCGCTGCGCCGCGTGAAAGACTTCCAGACATTCGTCGAAGGGCTGGACGGCGTCGACGAGAGCCTGTCGCTCGTCGACTACCTCGACGAGCTCGACCTCGGCCTTCAGAACGCCGGCGGCGAGATGATCCTGAACGAAGCGACCGGCGAGGTGATGGAGTCGCCGCCGCCGAAGAGCTTCTGGAAAGATCCTGAAAAGCAGCTTCCCGCCGTGATCCAGCTGGTCACGGCCAATCCGCGCTCGTTCTCGAGCGTGGTCGACAGGAACCTGCAGCGTCTTCACATCACGCTTCGCACGTCGCTGACCGGCTCGCTCGAGACGTCGGCGCTCGTCGAGAAGGTCAAGGCTTACGCTGCCGAAGCGTTCCCGCGCGGCGTCGACGTGCAGATGACCGGAACGCTGGTGGTGATGGCGTCGATCTCCGACCGGATCCTGCAGGGTCAGGTCGAGAGCACGGTCGTCGCGTACGGAATCATCTTCGTGCTGCTCGCGTTCATGTTCCTCTCGCTGCGGGTCGGCCTGATGGCGATGATCCCGAACGTGATCCCGAACGTCGTGTTCTTCGGGGTGATGGGTTTCGGCGGCATCGAGCTCAACCTCGCGACCAGCATCATTGCCGCCGTCGCGCTCGGCATCTCGGTCGACGACACCGTGCACTACATGGCGCGCCTGAACCGCGTCGTGAAGACCACCGGCACGCAGCGCGAGGCGCTGCTCGCGACGCTTCATCTCGTGAGCCGGCCGGTCATCGCGACGACCATCACGCTGGCCGCCGGATTCATGGTCATGGTGACGTCGAGCTTCGTCATCATCTCGACGTTCGGATGGCTGACGGCGCTGACGATGATCGCGGCGCTCTTGTGCAACCTGTTCCTGGTGCCCGCCATCCTTGCCACGGTGCCGGTGATCAGCGTGTGGGATCTGGTCTCGTCGCGCCTCGGTCCGAGCCCTCACCTTACGATTCCGCTGTTCGAAGGCCTCGGGCGCCTCGGCGTGCGCCTCGTCGTGCTGCTCGGCCAGCTCAAGACGTTCCGCAGCGGCGAGTACATCGTGCGTCGCGGCGAGGAAGGCCGCGAGATGTACCTGGTGCTGACCGGCGACGGGCAGGTGCAGCTCGATCACGGCGTCAACATTCCGCTTCCGCGCGGCGGCATCGTCGGCGAGATGGCGCTGCTGCGCCGCGCGCCGCGCGGCGCCGACGTCGTCGCGTCGAGCGATCTCGACGCTCTGGTGATCGACGAGGATTTCCTGCGGCGCCTGCGGATCCGCTACCCGCGTTTGGCTTCGAAGTTTTTCCTTAATATCGCCCGCATCCTCAGTGACCGGCTCGACGTGGCCAACCGGCGCGTAGGCTGACACACCCGCTCCGAGACATCGTCGTTCGTCCGTCCGACCCGGTCCCAAGAGGAGCTCATCATGCCGCGTGCCGCCGTCGTTTATCAGAAGGACCAGCCGATGAAGGTCGAACAGGTCGTGCTTCGCCCGATCGGCGAGCACGAGGTGCTGGTTCGCGTCAAGGCGTGCGGCGTCTGCCACAGCGACCTTTCGGCGCTGAACGAATTCTTCGCGTGCCCGACGCCGGTCATTCTCGGCCACGAAGCGGCCGGCATCGTCGAGGCCGTCGGCGCCGCCGTGACGAACGTGGAGCCGGGCGATCATGTCGTGGCCGCGTGGTCGCCGGCATGCGGCGAGTGCCGCTTCTGCAAGTCGGGACGGACGCACCTGTGCAACCTGTCCGACGATCCGACGTCGCGCGCGATGGACCGCGCGTCGGCCGGCGGAACGCCGGTCGCGTCATTCCTCGGTGTCGGCGGCTTCGCCGAGCAGATCATCCTCGCCGACAACGCGGTGATCCCGATCGACAAGTCGATGCCGCTCGATCGCGCGGCGCTGCTCGGCTGTGCGGTCATCACCGGATACGGCGCGGCCCGTTACGCGGCCGAGGTCCGCAGCGGCGACGACGTGGCGGTATTCGGATGCGGCGGCGTCGGGCTCAACATCATTCAGGGCGCGCGCCTTGCCGGCGCGAAGACGATCATCGCGATCGACCTCGACGACGGCAAGCTCGAGACCGCGCGCAGTTTCGGCGCGACGCATACGCTGCGCGGCGACGCCGAGAACCTGCACAAGCAGATCCGCGCGCTGACGCAGGAACGCGCCGGCCTCGACTTCGCGTTCGAGGCCGTCGGCAATCCCGAGATCGCCCGCATCGCGTTCCTGTCGATCGCCAAGGGCGGAGAGGTGATCCTCGTCGGCATCGCGCACATGAAAGAGAAAGTGTCGCTGTCGCAGATCGCCGCGGTCACGCAGGAGAAGGGCATGCGCGGCACGACCAACGGCTCGGCCGATTCGTGGAAGACCGTGCCTCTGCTGATCGAGCTCTACAAGAAGAAACAGCTGATGCTCGACGAGCTCGTCTCGCGCACGTACACGCTCGACCAGATCAACGACGCGATGGCCGACCTTCGCAGCGGACGCAATGCCAGGGGCGTCGTGCTGATGGACTGACCGTGCGCGGCATCGTCATCCATATGCGCCCGCGAGCTGCGGGCGGCGCGATCGTTTCGAGCCTGCTGTCCCTGCTGATGACGGCCGTGCTGGCGCTGGCGCCGGCTCCGCTTCGCGCGCAAGTCGAGCCGGCGGAGCCGCCCGAACCCCCGGGGCCGATCGTCAGCCCGTTCGGTCCCGGTTACGATCCGACCAGACCGGCGCCGACCGAACCCGAAACCAGCGGTCCCGGCATCGCGTCGGCCACCGTGATCTCTTCCGGTACGGCCGACATTCGCGAGTTTCATGCGCCGGACATCCACGCAGCCATGTCCTACAGCGCCGTCGTGCTCGACGCGCACATCCCGGCGGCTTCGACCACGCCGGTACTCGGCGCATCGTCGGTGTTCGCGAAGTCCGACGACGGGACGCAGACGCCGGTATACGCGATCTGTCTTCCGACGGCGGAAGCTCCGCTCACGGTCTACCACGGAGCCGACGGCCGACTGGCCAGGTGGCATATCGACACCGGGGGCAGGCTTTACGATTGCGGCGGACGAAATGCGCGCCTCGCGTACAAGCTCGGCGAAGGCGGAATGCGCGTGACGACCGAATCTGCATGGGACGGGCCGATGCTGTTCCTTTTCAAGACACCGGCCTCTCCGATCCGCCACATCGTCGTGGCCGGCCTCGACGTCGAAGTCGTGCAGCCGAAGACGGACGGCGACAGCACGAACTGAGGAAAACGATGGCGGTCATTCGCAAGAAGACGGGAAACTTTCTCGAGGATTTCAAGGTCGGCGCCGTGATGCGCCACAAGGGCGGAAAGACCGTCAACGAGGGCCTGTTCAACGCGTTCACCGAATTCAACATGACGACCAATCCGCTCTCGAAGAACCGCGAGTATGCGCGCCTGTACGGTTACGACGACATCGTCTGCCCGCCCGGCCTCGTCATGCTCGTCGTGTTCTCGCAGACGGTCGAGGACGTTTCCGAGAACGCGCGCGCGAATCTCGAGTACATCAACATGCGCTTCGGTGCGCCCGTGTACCCTGGAGATACGCTCGAGGCCGAGACCACCGTGCTCGGCGTCACCCGGTCGTCGAAGGATCCCACCCTCGGCGTCGTTCACGTGGCGAGTCTCGGCCGCAAGCAGACCGGCGAGGTCGTCATTGCGTTCGAGCGCAAGGTCCAGGTCTGGAAAGGCGACATGTCGGCAACCGTCGTCGATGCGCAGATCGGCCAGAAGCCGTCGGTCGAATGCACGCCGTGGATCCCGCCGTACGACAAGACCCGCGCCTACGGGTCCAAGGCGCACCTTTCGAACCGCGACACGTACTTCGAGGATTTCCATGCGGGCGACGTCTACGAGCATTCGCGCGGCCGCGTGATGACCGACGAGCACATCGCGCTGACGGCGCAGCTCGACAACACGTCGCAGGTGCACTGCAACCAGCACATGATCGACTCGAACCCCGACAAGTACCTCGGCGGCCGCCTGATCATCTTTGGCGGCATTCCGTTCAACCTGTGTCTCGGCATCTCTTCGCCCGACATCGCCGACAACTCGCTGGCCGACGTCGTCTACACGACCGGGCGCCACGTCGCGCCGCTGTTTTCCGGCGACACGGTGTTCGCGGCGACCGAGATCCGCGAGTGCCGCGACTATCCCGGTCGCCCGGATCTTGGTCTGGTTGCGGTGACGCTGCGCGGTCACAAATTTCGCAAGCCCAAAGAAGGCGAAGAGGGTCCGCAGAAGGTCGAGATCTTCATTCTCGACAGAGAGCTGGCCGTCAAGCGCCGCGGGTACTACACCTGAAGTGATGAAGAGCGAGAAACCGCGAGTGCCTGCCCGAGAGCCTGCAGAGGAAATTCCCTACGAAGGCGTCCGGACGCCCGCGTGGTTCTCCGGTCTCAAGCCCGAGTGGAAAGCACTCGACGAACACGCCGGCGTGTTCGATGCGAGCTGGCGCCGCTGGTTTCCCGCCGTCGGCGAGGAGCGGCGCGAATTCCTGCACGGACAGACCACCGCCAACGTCACCGCGCTCCAGCCGGGAACCGGCGCGCCGGCAGCGACGCTCACGGCCCAAGGCCGGCCGCTCGCGCTGTTCGCGCTGTATGAGACCGGCGAGCGCATCTGGATCGCATCGACCGCTTCGGCGGCAGCGGCGACGCGCACGGCGCTGTCGAGATTCCTGGTCGCCGACGACTGCGATTTCGAACCCGACGTCGACGCACGCTGCATGACGGTTGCCGGTCCGCGCGCCGCGGACATCCTTTCGCGCAACGGCGCGGCCGGAGCGCCATCGCTCGGGCCGTGGGCCGTCACGTCGACGACGATTGCCGGAGAAGACGTGCAGATCTTCTCGCGCGCGGACCTTCGCGTGCCGTGTTACGACGTACTGGTCTGCAATCCGGAGGGAAGGCCGGGCGACGCGGATCGCGTGCTGCGTGCAATCGAGTCGTCCGGCGCCGTGCGCTGCGGTGCTGCAGCGCTCGAGATCGTGCGCATCGAGAGCGGCACGGTTCGCTACGGCGTCGATCTCGATGAAAAGCGCATCGCGATCGAAGCGCGGCTCGAGTGGGCCATTCATTTCGCGAAAGGCTGCTACGTGGGCCAGGAAGTCATCGAGCGCGCCGTCAGCCGCGGACGCATCAACCACGAGATGTGCCTGCTCAAGGTCGCGCCGGGCGTGGCGCCGGGCGCGACCGTCGAAGGCGGCACGGACAGCGACGTCGTGACCAGCGTTGCCGTGTCACCGCGGCTCGGGCCGATCGCACTGGCCTATCTCCCGGCGAAGAGCGCGGCCGGAGGCAGCGTGATGCTTCGCAGCGCAGACGTGTCGTCGAAGGCCACACTGCTGCCATGGCCGCGGGCGCGCGTGCTCGCCGGCCGCGGGTAACAGATCGACGTGAGCGCGGGGGCATCCACAGTCGTCGAGGGTCGCTTCCGCTGGTTCGTGCGCGGCGACATCGACGGCTTCTTCGGTCTCGCGATCGACAACCTCGTCCAGCTGCTCGTCATCGTCGGCCTCTGCCGCTCGGTGCTCGGTTTCAGCGACGAGCTGCTGTTCGGGCGCGTGCTGCCCGGCGCCGCCGTGTCGATCCTGGTCGGCAACATCTTCTATTCGTGGCAGGCGTCGCGGCTTGCGGCGCGCACGGGGCGCGCGAACGTGACCGCGCTGCCGTACGGCATCAATACCGTCAGCCTGTTCGCGTTCATTTTTCTCGTGATGCTCCCGTCCAAGCTCGCTGCGCAGGGCGCCGGCATGTCGGCGGACGAAGCTTCGCAGCGCGCGTGGCGCGACGGGCTTGCCGCGTGCTTCGGAAGCGGCGTGCTCGAGTGCGCCGGCGCGTTCGTTGCCGAGGCGATCCGCCGCAGCACTCCGCGCGCGGCGCTGCTGTCGTCGCTCGCCGGCATTGCCGTGTCGTTCATCGCGCTCGGGTTCTTCTTCAAGGCGTATGCGTCGCCGATGGTCGGCATCCCGACGCTCGTCATCGTGCTGGTCGCGTACTTCGGCCGCGTGCGCTTCGCCGGCGGCATACCCGGCGGGCTGATCGCGATTGCGGCCGGTACGCTGCTTTGCTGGCTGAGCGGTGTGGCCGGCGCTGCCGACGGCGCGTGGCAGGGTGCGCTCGCCAATCTCGGCCTGCGCCTTCCGCATGCGGCGCTCGGCGATCTGCTGCGCTCGATCGGCGACGGGAGCCTCGTCGCGTATCTGTCGGTGATCGTGCCGATGGGCGTCGTCAACGTCGTCGGCTCGCTGCAGAACATCGAAAGCGCTTCGGCAGCGGGCGACGAGTACGAGGCGCGGCCGTCGCTGCTCGCCAACGGCATCGGCACGCTCGCGGCGTGCGTGTTCGGCAGCTGTTTTCCGACCACGATCTACATCGGACATCCCGGATGGAAGGCAATGGGTGCGCGCGCCGGCTACTCGATCCTCGGCGGTGCGTTCGCGACCGTGCTGTGCCTTACCGGCGCGGCGGGCATCGTCGCGCTCGCGGTGCCGATCGAAGCCGGCATGGCGATCGTGCTGTGGATCGGCATCGTCATCGTCGCGCAGGCGTTCGAAGCGACGCCGCGCAAGCACGCTGCCGCGGTTGCGGTCGGGCTGCTGCCCGGCGTTGCAGCCTGGGGCACGCTGATGCTGAAGACCGGGCTTCGCGCCGGCGGCGCCGGAGTTCCCGGCGGGCCGCCGTTCTCCGCGGCGCTCGAACAGTCGCTCGCCAATTTCGATCTTGCCGGACGTGGTGCGTTCGCGCTCGAACAGGGCTTCATCTTCACCGCAATGATCCTTGCGGCGGCGACCGCGGAGATCATCGACCGGCGTTTCGATCGCGCGGCGGCATGGTGCGCCGTCGCCGCCGTGCTGTCGTTCGTCGGGCTCATGCACGCGTACACGTGGACGCCCGGCGATACGGTCGTCGCGCTCGGTTTCGGCACCGGCGCTTCGTGGGCGGGTGCCTATCTCCTCGCGGCAGGCATCCTGGCGGTGATCCCGATGATCACCACCGAAGGCGAAGGCGGACACTGAGGCGCGCAATGGTGCTGGTCTTCGCGTACGGCTCCAATCTCTGCATCGAAAGGCTGCATGCGCGCACGCCGAGCGCGCGTGTCGTGTCGGTTGCGACACTCGCCGGCCACACGCTTCGCTGGCACAAGCGCAGCCGCGACGGCTCCGGCAAGTGCGACGCATTCGAGACCGGCTGCGAGGACGACCGGATCTGGGGCGTCGTCTACGAGCTGACTCCCGAAGACAAGATCGTTCTCGACGCGTTCGAAGGGCTCGGCGAAGATTACTTCGAAAAGACCGTTACCGTGCGCTCACCGGACGGCGAAAGCTTCGAAGCGACCGCATACGTGGCCAACCCCGAGCTTCTCGACGAGAACGTGCGGCCGTACCGCTGGTACAAAGGCTTCGTGACGACCGGAGCTGTGCAGCACGAGTTTCCCAAGGAATATCTCGACGTGCTCGAAGCCGTCGAGGAGCACGACGACGTCGACCGCGAGCGTCACGAGCGCGAATGGACGGTGCTCGAAGCGGCGCTGCGACGGCTGCGCAGATAACTGTCCGTTCGCTATCCGAACAGCAGCTTGCTGCCGGCGATCAGCAGCACCACCGCGAGCAGTCGCTTGATCACGACCGGAGCGAAGCGCCGGCTCCCGTAGTACGATCCCACCGCCCCGCCGATGCCGGCCGCCGCGAGCAGGGCGAACGCGAACGCCGGAAACTGCCCGGTGCTCGTCACGTTGCCGAGCAGCCCCGAAATCGAGTTCACGAGAATGAACAGTGACGACGTCGCGGCGGTCGGCTTGGTGCGGGCCCAGTGCATCAGCAGCATCACCGGCGTCAGGAAGATGCCGCCGCCGGTTCCGGTAAGCCCCGACAACAGGCCGATTGCTCCGCCGACGCCGACGGCGACCGGAACAGGCGGCCGGCTCGGCTCGATCTCGGCCGGCGGGCGCGCGAAGAAGCGGGCCGCCGAATACAGCAGGACCACGCCGACCAGCATGTGAAACACGTGCGCCGGCAGCGTCAGGTAGCCGCCCATGTACGCGAGCGGAACCGACAGCAGCGCAAACGGCCAGAACAGCGGCCACGAGAAATGCCCGGCCCTCCAGAACTGAAAGCTGCCGATCGAGGCGACGAGGATGTTGAGCGCAAGCGCCGTCGGCTTGATGGACGCCGGCGCAAGCCCGGCGAGCGACATGATGGCGATGTAGCCGGATGCCCCGGCGTGACCGACCGACGAGTAGAGGAAGGCGATCACGAGAACGCCGAGCGTGAGCAGCATGAGGGTTTCGGCAGTCACGGAGTCAGAGCTTCCCACGGAGAGGTCGCGCGCAGCGCTGCGGACAGTCGCAGATCCCCGCGATGCCGGGCGCGGTCAATGCTCGGGACCGGTCTCGGTTGCGGCCTTGCGCAGCGCCGCGATGCGCTCGGCGCTCGGCTCGGGAATCCCGGCCTTGCGAAGCTTCGATGCAACCACCGGCTGCTCGCTCAGGATGGCGAATTCGAGGAGCGTGACTTCGTCGTCCATCTTCACCCGCGGGTCGGCGCCGGCATCGATCAGCATGCCGACCATGTCGGGATTGCTCTTGCCGACCGCGAGAGTCAGCGCATCGAAATCGGAATCCTCGTCGGTCATGCGTGCCGACAGTTTCGGTCTGGCTTCGAGAAGCGCGCGCAGCACGCCGGAGTTTCCGGAAGCGACGGCCTGCATGACGGCGGTCTTGCCGTTGTCGGCGGCCTCGTCGATATCGGCGCCGGCGCCGAGAAGCGCTTTGACGACGGCCGCCGTTCCGGTCGACGACGCGGCGGCGATCAGTGCGGTATCGCCTTCGCGCGGTTTCAGGTCCTCGTCGACGGCATGCAGCTTCAGGTTCACGTTCGCTCCCGCGCGAAGCAGCAGCTTGACGGTATCGATGTCACCGTTCTCGGAGGCGAGGAACAGCGGAGACAGGCCCGCGCTCGTGCGGTTCGGATCGGCCTTCGCGTCGAGAAGCAGCGAGACGATCTCGCTGTGGCGCCCGGCGGTCGCATAGAGCAGCGCGTTGGCTCCCGATGTTCGCGACGCGTTCGGATCGACGCCTTCCTTGAGCAGCTGCCGGACCTTGTCGGTATTGCCGTCCTCGCAGGCCACCAGCAGGTCGGCGCTGCGGAGGATCGCTTTGACCTCCGAGATCTCCTCGGGCTTCGGCGCCGGCATTTCCTTCGCTGGCTTGGTCGCGGCCGATGCGGTGAGGGGCACGAGCATCGCCGCTGCGACGAACGCCCAGCTCAGCATGGATATCGCGGTGTGGAGCGGAGCCGGACGGGACAAGAGCATGCGCGAGTGTGCCAAAAACCTGTTCGCGACGAAAGATCCGGACGTGTGCGATCAGATGTCGTCGACTCCGGCCGGGAACAGCGGCTCGATTGCATGCTCGGCGATGTCGAAATCGATCTCCGCCGCAGTGGGTTCGCTCGCCGGCAGCGCGGCGGCATCGAGGATGAGCGGCAGCAGCCGGCCGTCGCTCGACGAGTTCAGGAAAAACCCGGGACGCGACAGCGCGAAGTGCACGCCACGACGGATGGCGTCCGGATCGGTCAGCGGCTCGTACCAGCTGAAGTGCGGCGCATCGCTGCCGTCTCCCCACCGCCGCCGCGCGATGGACTTGATCGTCTGCACGGCCACTCCGCGCGCGAAGCAGATGTCGATGAGCGCCTCGAAGTCGGCGGCGTAGGCCGGCTGCCGCATCATCGACGCATTGTAGGGGACGAGCACGCTGTCGAACGCGAAGCGCTCGAGGCTGCGGATGTGCTGGCGGGCGACCGAGTATCCGTGCCCCGTCACGCCGAGGAAGCGCACCAGGCCTTCGCTTCGCGCATCGATGAGCGCTTCGAGCGCGCCGCCCGGCCCCATCGCGACTTCCCAGTCGTGTTCGGCAACGAGGTTGTGAAGCTGGATCAGGTCGACGTGGCAGGCGCCGAGTCGTTCGAGCGAGCGATGAATGCTTTCGCGCGCGCCGCTTTTCGTGCGGGCGCCGGTCTTGGTCGCAAGGAAGAAGTCCCTGCGGTGCCTCGTCATCCACGGCGCGATGCGAAGCTCGGAATCGCCGTAGTCGGCAGCGGTGTCGATGTGGTTGACGCCGCGCTCGAGGAGCAGCTCGAGCAGGCGGTCGGCGCGCTCCTGGCGCATCGAGAACAGCGCGGCGGCGCCGAAGATCACGCGGCTCGAGTCGTGTCCGGTGCGTCCGAACGGTGCCTTGTCGATGCTGCCGGCGCGAGTGACCACGGCGGATCTTTTAGTCGGTACGCGGGCGTCGTGCGAGCGCCGCGCCGAGAATACACGAGAGCATCACGGCGCTCCGAGGTGCACGGGATTTTCGCCTGCGCCGTCGAGCCACAGATCGATGCCGGTGAGCTTTCCGCCGCTCGCATGCAGCACGATCCGGCGGGCGCTCCTGCCTTGGAACGCCCCGCGATCGATCGTCCGCGCGGGCGCGACCACGATGTCGGCGTCGCCGCCGTGGAATTCGCATCGACCTGTGCCTGCAGCGGTGATGCGGGCGCATGCATCCGCCTCGGCGAGGTCCGGCTCGAGCCCGAACGGCCACGGCAACTGCACTGCGGGCGGCGTGGATACTGCCGATTCCTTCGCGGCGAGGTCGCCCGCGGCTGCGGGTGCAGATTGATCCCGCAACTCCGCCCGTGAGCGCAGGGCAGCGACAGCAGGAGGCGGCGGAGCTGCAGCCGGCGGAGCCGCAGCGGGCGCAGCCGGAGCAGAAAGCCGCGCGGAATCCGTTTGCGGTGCATCGGCGAGGAACTGGTCTTCGCTCTTCGCACGGCTCTCCACCGTATCGACCGCGCGCGAGTGGTCCGCATGCGGCTCCGGCTCGAGGCGCGTCAGCGCGAACGTAACGAGAATGCTCGCGGCCGCAGCAAGCGGAACTCCCCAGCGAATGAGCGTCCGGCTGCGCAGCGAGCGGCGTCGCGTCGCCTGGCGGCGAGCGGCGGCAAGAATTGCGTTGTCGATTTCGACCGGAGGCTCGAGCTTCGGCATCGTGTGGTAGAGACGGCGAAGCGATTCGTCGTCCGGCATTGCATCGGAATCGTCGTGAGCGCCGGCGTTCGGATCGTCGGTCACAGCCATCCCTCCAGGCAGCGTCTCAGCTTCGCGATTGCGTAGCGCACGCGGCTCTTGACGGTTTCAGCCTCGGCGCCGGTCACCGCGGCAATCTCGCCGAGCGCGAGCCCGGATTCTTCCTTCAGCAGGAACGCTTCGCGCTGCGCGGGCGGAAGGCCGTCGAGGCAGTGGCGCACGGCTTCGGCCGTTCCGCGGTGAGCTTCGGACGCGATTTCGCATTCGTCGGCAAGCTCCGGTGCATTCTCCGCATCGAGCGATACATCGAGAGGATGGCTGCGACGCCCGCGGCTGCGATAGTGGTCGACGAGCCGCGAATGCGCGATGCGGTAGAGGTAGCTTTTCAGCGTCGCGACCGGAGTCCAGCGGTCGCGGCTGCGCACGAGCGTCATCCATACGTCCTGGTAGAGCTCGTCGGCCGCTGCTTCGCCGCCCGCCTGGCGAACGAGGAAGCGGTAGAGCGATCCGCGGTAGCGCCTGTACAGGATATCGAATGCCGACGGATCTCCGCGCTGCCACGAGAGCATCAGGTCTTCGTCGGACGCGTTTTCGAGGATCGCGGGCATGCGCCGTGCCATCGTAGTCCGGTCCGCGGTGCAAGCGGAAGCGCGACTCGCGTCCTGCGCACGTATTCGCTGCCTTGACTCGCACCATGGCGGCGGACTAAGAGGGACCATGCCATTCCCTCGGATCATTTCCATCATGGCCGCGTTGTCTCTGGTCGTCGCCGGCAATGCCGCGGCCGACGATGTGAGCGGCCACTGGTACGTGGCGCTCGATCCTCCGAGTTTCGCCGACATTGCACAGACAGAATCGGCAATTACGCTGACGTGGACGGAAGATGCGACGACCTACGATTTTGCCGGCACGATCAGCGGCGATCAGATCTCGGCCACGGACTCGCCTTATCAGCTGAACGCTACCATCGGCTCGAGCCATATTTACGGATATGTTGTTGAATCCGGTGTCAGCGCGCGCTTTCGCGAGCTCTTTCGCTGCGAATGTTTCGACGGCAATGCCGTCAGCGGCGACGGCTGCGATTCGCGGTGCCGGCTCGAGCCGTGCTTCGACTGCAGCGGTGATCCTTCGGTTTGCACCCCGATGGCCGACTCGACCACCTGTGACGACGGTAACGATTGCACTCAAGGCGAAATGTGCACTTCGGGCGTCTGTGGCGGCGGTTCCCTGCTCGATTCATGCGTCGACCTGACCGGACTCTGGCGCGTGATCTTCGACATGCCCGGGTATGCAATCCATTCCGTACACGGCGATCGTTATGAGCAACGCGGCGGCCGTTACCATGATTACGGAGACACGATCGACCCCGACGAATTCTTTACGCCCGAGGGTGTGATCGTTCCTGCGACCGGGGCAATGTCGAGTCAGTATCCGGGATCGTTCCCCTGGTACTGCGAAGAGCATTTCAACGCCACGGCTTCGCTCGACAATCTCCGTTTCAGCGGCGGCGGGATCTCATACGCGAGCACTCCTCATGGATGCGTCGGATTCCCGTACACGGTCGTCGCGAATCGCTGCGACGAGGCCGCCGGTTGTTTCGTGACCGATTGCAGCGGAATCGCCGACGGGCTTGCGTGTGAAGACGGCGATCCATGCACGAAGGCCGACATCTGCTCGGCGGGCGACTGCACGGGCGGCCCTTCACCATGCGGCCTCTGCGAGGTCTGCGAAGCCGACGGATCCTGCGTCTACGGGCCGAGGACGGACTGTCTCGAGACGACCCGGGCCACCGGCAGCATGTTGCAGCTCGCGAGCAGCGGTGCGGGCAAGCTGCGTTTTTCATGGAAGAAGGGAGTAGCCGTGGGCGTCGCCGACATCGGAGACCCGCCGACCGATGAAACCGGTCTGTGCGTTTTCGACGAGGCGTCCCCGTCACCGGCTCTCGTGCTGCAGCAGCCGATCCGGCCGGGCTTCTGCGACACGGCTTCGTGCTGGACGGTCGCCGACGACCGGGTCACGTACAAGAGCCACGTCGACGATCAGTCCGGCACTCTTACGATCGCGCTGCAAGGCGGCGGCGACGGCGAGTCGAGCCTGACCATGAAAGCACGCGGATATCTGCTCGACACGTTTCCGGCGACGCCTGTCGCGACGCCGCTGCGTGCGCAGTTTCAGATCCGTAACGGCACGTGCTTCGAAGCCGAATTTCTTTCCGACGGCGTTCGCAGCAACGCGGACGGTAAATTCCGTGCCAGCGGCGGAACGCAGTGACGGCCGGCGTCAGTCTTCCGTTGCGACGATGACCGCACCGCCGGACGCCGGGCTTTCCCCGTCGAGTGCATCTGCTCCGAGCGCGTCCCGCCACTCCGCCACCAGCTCGCACGTGCGATACCCGCTTCGATGCGGAAGCGTCGCCAGGTCCGCCGGCGTATCGACGTCGACGGCAAACCCGTCGAGCCCGAGGATCAGCATCTCCAGCGTGCGCGCGCGGCATTCGGTGCGATAGGCGGCAAGGCTTTCGCCTTCGAAGCGGAAATCGATTCCGGCCGGAAGGCTGAGCACGAGCCCGTTGGTGCCGGTCGCCGAAGCCGACGGCACCACGATCACCGGATAGCGCTCGGCATCGACTTCGAAGAGCGCATCGATCTCGAACGGATCGAGCAGCGGAACGTCGCCCGGAATCACGAGAAGGCGGCGGACGCCCTGTTTTTCGAGCTCGGCGGCGGCGAACCCGACGGCGGCGTTCAGGCCTCGCGCAGGGCCTTCCGCGAGTGCTTCGGCTCCGCATCGACGCGCATGGCGAAGCAGGTCCGTATCCGAGCTGACGACCACGATGCGGTCGAGGCGAGTCGCGGCCGTCAGCGCGCTGATCATGTCTTCGAGCATCGCGAGCGCGAGCGTTTCGCGACGCGCGTCGTCGAGGCAGCCGGCAAGGCGCTTTTTGGCGCCGGCAATCGAACGTACCGGAATCAGGGCCGCATTCACGTGGCGACCGTAAGCGAGACCTCGCCGCCAGTAAAGGTGCAGCGCCTTCCGGAGCCTTCTGCCCGTAACCACAGGGCAAACGCTTTTGCCCGCCAGAAAGCGCAAAGCCTTTTGCCCGCCACATCGGGCAAAGCCTTTTGCCCGCCAGTAGACATCGGGTATAACGCCGCGGCTTTTCGCTTCGGGCCTGTGGCCGGAGCGGAATTCGGCGGCGAATGCGAATTATCGGCGGAACCTTCGGCGGCCGCCGTCTGCGGGCGGTCGAAGGGCATCGGACGAGGCCCACCAGCGATCGCGTTCGCGAAGCACTGTTCAGTCGCATCGAGGCGCGCTACGGCCTGGAAGGCTCGTCGGTGCTCGATGTGTTCGCAGGCACCGGGGCGCTTGCCATCGAGGCGCTCAGTCGCGGAGCATCGCGCGCGGTCTGCATCGAGATGGAGCGCCGGGCGCTCGAGACCTTGCGGCGAAACCTGCGCGACCTCGACCTGACGGCGAAGGCCCGGGTCATCGGCGAGGACTTTCGCAAAGTGCTCGCGAGGCTGAAAAGCTTCGACGGCGTGTTCATCGATCCGCCGTACGGCAAAGGCCTCGCCGGCGATGCACTGGCGGCGGTGGCATCGCTCGGGCTTGTAAAGCAGGGCGGCTGGGTCACGGTCGAGGTCGGACGCCGCGAAGATACCGACGAGCGCGTCGAGGGGCAGGGACTGGTGCTGCGGCGGGTACGCGAGGATTCGTACGGCGATACGAAACTCGCGCTCTACGAAGCCGAGGCTGCGGCAACGCAGGACGAGCGGGAAGAACAGGACGGCAGCCGGCAAGCGCCGGCGGAGGTCGAGCGATGAAATCCAGCTTTGCGGTCTATCCCGGATCTTTCGATCCGATGACCAACGGTCATCTCGACATCCTTCGCCGCGCGCTGGTCGTGTTCAAGGAAGTCCGCATCGCCGTTGCCTATAACCAGGAGAAACCATCCGGGCTGTTCACGCCCCCGGAGCGCGTGACCATCATCCAGGAAGTCGTCGCCGAATTTGGTCCGCGCGTGACGGCCGATGCGTTCCACGGTCTTCTGACCGACTACTGCCGCCGCATCGGCGCCGGCACGATCGTCCGCGGCCTGCGCGCCGTGGCCGACTTCGAGTACGAGTTCCAGATGACGATGATGAACCGGCATCTCGCGCCGGACCTGGAGACGGTGTTCCTGATGGCCGGCGAGCAGCACTTCTACACCAGCAGCAAGCTCGTCAAGGAAGTCGCGTCGCTCGGCGGCGACGTACACGGGATGGTACCGGATGCCGTCGAGCCGCACCTGATGATGAGGGTAGGGCGACGGTGAACGCATGAGCGCGTCCGTACAGTCCGCACCTCGCCTTGCGAGCCGTCTCGCGCGCGTCAAGCCGTCGTCGACGCTCGCGATGACGTCGAAAGTGCTCGAGCTGCAGCAGAAAGGCGTCAAGGTCATCGGCTTTGCGGCCGGCGAGCCGGACTTTCCGACGTGGGAGTCGGTATGCGAATCCGCCCACGACGCGATCCGTGCAGGCGAATTCCGCTACACGGCAGTTGGCGGAACTCCAAGGCTCAAGCAGGCGATCCGCACCAAGCTCGAGCGCGACAACGCGCTCGTCTACTCGGACGCCGAAGTCATCGCGAGCTGCGGCGGAAAGCATTCGCTGTACAACGCGATGCAGGCGGTGCTCGACGAAGGCGACGAAGTCGTCATCCCCGGGCCGTACTGGGTGAGCTATCCCGACATGGCCGCGCTCTCAGGCGGTGTCGCGAAGATTGCGATGGCAAGCGAAGCCAACGGCTTCCTGCTGACGCCCGCCGAGCTCGAAGCGGCGCTTACGCCGGCGACGAAGCTCGTCGTGCTCAACAGCCCGTCCAATCCGACCGGCGCGACCTATTCGGAGGAACAGATTGCCGCGCTCGCGCGCGTGCTGGCAAAACATTCGTGCTGGGTGATCGTCGACGACGTCTACGAGATGATCCGCTACGACGGTACCCACCCGCGGCACCTGGTCACGCTCGAGCCGTCCTTGCGCGACCGCACGATCATCTGCAATTCGGTTTCGAAGACGTATGCGATGACGGGATGGCGCATCGGCTATACGGCTGCGCCGACCGCGGTGATTCGCGCGATCACGACGCTGCAGAGCCAGTCGACGTCCAATCCGAGCTCGATCGCGCAGGCCGCTGCCGCCGCTGCCCTGTCGGGCCCGCAGGAGCTGCTCACGCCAATGGTCGAACAGTTCCGCAAGCGGCGCGACTACATCTGCGAGCGCGTCGGCGCGATCGACGGCCTGTCGGTCGCGGTTCCGGGCGGAGCGTTCTACGTCTTCATCAACGGCCGCGACGTGTTCGCCAAAGCCGGCGTCACTGACGGCGACGGCCTTGCGCTGAGGCTCCTCGAAGGTGCGGAAGTCGGCGTCGTCGGCGGCAACGACTTCGGCAGCAGGGATCACTTCCGCATCTCGTACGCGACCTCGATGGAAATGATCGAGCGCGGCATGGACAGCATCGAGCGCTATCTCGGTTCGCTTTGAAATGAAGCAGGTCATCCTCGAGCAGCCCGGGCGCCTTGCAGTGCGCGAGGTGGCTGATCCGTCGCCGGGGCCCGGCGACGTCGTGATCGACGTGCGCGCGGCGCTGACGTGCGGCACGGATCTCAAGGCGTACCGGCGCGGACATCCGAAGTTCCCGTGCCCGACGCCGTTCGGCCACGAAGCGAGCGGCATTGTCATCGCGAAAGGAAAGGACGTCGCCGGATTCGAGATCGGCGAGGCGATCATGCTCGCCAACAGCGCGCCGTGCGGAAACTGTTTCTGGTGCCGGCGCGATGAAGAGAATCTCTGCGAGACATTGACCGACGAGCTTCTGTTCGGGGCCTACGCGGAGCAGCTGCTGGTTCCGGCCCGGATCCTGCGGCGCAACGTTTTCGCAAAGCCGGACGGGCTTTCGTTCGAGCACGCGGCGCTGCTCGAGCCGCTCTCGTCGGTATGCTTCGGGCTCACGAAAATCCCGTCGCGACGGATCCGCGGCGACGCGACCGTTCTGCTTCTCGGCAGCGGACCGATTGCAATGCTGTGGCTTCGCAGCCTCCAGGCCCACGGCGCCGAGCGCGTGATCGTGGCCGCGCGCCGCGAAGCGCGGCTCGAAGCGGCAAGAAGCATGGGCGCGTTTGCGGCCATTGCGATCGGCGAACCGTCCGGGCTGCAGCAACTCGAAGCGCTGGTCTCCGAAGCCACCGGCGGCCGCGGCTGCGATTCGGTCATCGAGTGCACCGGCGAGCCCGCCGTCTGGGAAATGGCGCCGAAGCTGTGCCGCCGCGGCGGCAGCGTCGTGCTGTTCGGCGGCTGCGCGTCGGGCACGCAGGTACGTTTCGACACCTCGCGGCTGCACTATGACGGCGTCGAGATTTCGAGCCCGTTCCATTTCCGTCCGCGCGATGTTGCCGAAGCGCGCCGGCTCCTGATGCAGGCGGGCATCGACTGGTCGCCTCTGGTCAGCGGGCACGCGGCGCTCGACGACGTTCCGTCGCTGTTCGCACGACTCGGAGATGCAGGAGAAATGAAGATCGCGATCACTGCGGACAAAACAGCCGCCACCGGAAACCCGCAATGAAAGTCGCACGCCTCTACAGCGCGACCGATATCCGCGTCGAGGACATCGAGCGGCCGGTGCCGGGGCCCGGCCAGGCGCTCGTGCGGACTCGCGCATGCGGCATCTGCACCGGCGACATCATGGGCTGGTATCTGGAGCGGCGCGCGCCGCTTGTGTTCGGCCACGAGCCGGCCGGCGACATCATCGCGCTCGGCGAAGGCGCGGCCGACGTGGTGGCGACCGATCCGGACGGATCCGTGCGCGCCGCGGGTTACGCCGTCGGCGATCGCGTGTTCGTGCATCACCATGCGCCGTGCGGCGTGTGCCGTCAGTGCCGGCGCGGCCGTCACGTGCACTGCGCGACGTGGCGCCGCACCAATCTGGTTCCCGGCGGCATGGCCGAGTTCTTCCTGGTCGGCGCCGAGAACCTCGCGACCGACACGCTGCGGCTTCCGGATACGATGAGCTATGCGGCGGCGAGCCTGGTCGAGCCGGCAGCGTGTGCAGTCAAGTCGCTCAGGCGCGCGGATCTGATCCGCGGCGACACGATGCTCGTCGTCGGACTCGGCATCATGGGAATGCTTCACGTGGTGTTAGGCAAGGCCGCGGGTCTGCGCGTCGTCGGCGCGGATCTCGTCGACTTCCGCCTGCGAAGGGCGCTCGAGCTCGGGGCGGACGATGTGATCGACGTACGCAGGACGACACTCGCCGACGGAATGCTTGCGATGGGCTCCGGGGAGAAGGCCGACGCGGTCATCTGCGGCCCCGGATCGATCGAAGCGATGGAAGCCAGCATCGAAGCGGTCGCGCCCGGCGGACGCGTGGTGCTGTTCACGACGTCGAAGCCCGCCGACGTCCTTCCGGTCAAACCGTACCGGATCTACTTCGACGAGATCTCGATCGTGCCGAGTTATTCGTGCGGACCCGACGACACGCGCGCGGCGTTCGATGCGATCGAAAGTGGCGTGATTCGCGAGCAGGACCTGATCACCCATCGCTTCGGCCTCGCCAGCATCCGCGAAGCGTTCGACAAGGCGGCCCAGGTGGAAGAGGCGCTCAAGACCATCGTCGAGTTCGACGCGTCCGGCGAGAGACGGGCGTAATGGCAAGCGTGCGGCAAGCAGCGTAGGGCAAGGGGAACAAGGACGGGAAAAGGGCACGACCGGCCGGCCGTGCCCTCTCGCAGGAAGGTTACTTTCGCAGTCCCTTGTGGAAAACGGCCTCGGCCTTTTCCGATGCCATCGACGCGCGCTCGGAGGCTGCTTCGGCACGGTTCGCGGCCGCTTCGGCACGGTTGGCTGCTTCTTCGATTCTCATGAGATCGCCCTCGGCGATCGTTCCACCACCACCACCACCGCCGCCTGCGCTGCTGCTGCTGCGATGGCCTTTCATCGCCATGCAGCCGCTCGACAGCGTGGCAACCGTGACCAGAACCACGATCCACTTCGCTTTCATCATTCTGCTCGCTCCTTTTGGATTCTGTTCGCCGGGATCGTCGCGCCGGAACGTCCTGCCGCCTGGTCCCGCACTTCCGTGAGGAAGATAAACCGGCCACTCCCCTTTAGCCAGATCCACCTGCGCGCAACCGAAAGCCCGGGCTACCTCGGTACGGTCGCGCCGCCGAGCCTGGCGAAGGTCGCTCCCTCCGGATCCTTGATTTTCCAGTCGACGAATTCGATTGACGTGCACGCGGGCATGGCGGCGCCATTCGGGCCAACCAGCGGGAGCAACGCTTCCGCGCTACTGCTGTCGAATTCCATCTTTCCGTCGTGCGGCATCGAGTAGGAGAAAGCCACGGGGAAATCGATGACGGTCATGTCGCCGCCATCGCGGTCGTCAAAAGTCGCGCGGCTCAGCGTCGCGAACTCCCAGCCATCGTCGAGCGTGCCGTTGATCGGAGTCACGCCGTCGGGACGCAGGATCCCGGTGCAGCTGCCGCTTACATACGTGACGTGGCAGGGCCCGGACCTGAGGCCAAGGGAAGCGCCTGCCGCGTTCGTCGTCGTCGAGCAATCCTTGATCAGCGCGGCCTTGGCCTTCGCGGTGCATTTTCCGGTGGCGGCGAAGTCGTAGGGCGTTGGATCCGGGCTGAAAGGAGGAGCCGTGGGCGGCGTGATGGGCTGACACGCGTACGTTCCGCTCTCGGTGGTGGCGTTGCCGTTCGGATACTCGGTGCTTCCGCACGAGGTGAACGCGCGAACCATCGACCCCTGGATGCCTTTCGCAGGCGCGGGCCCGCGCGAGTCTTCGGGCGCGCTGCCGTCGAAACCGAACACACACTGCGCGCTTGCTGTTCCGCAGCAGGTTCCCACGGTGGCAGCGATCGCAAGCTGCGTGACGAGCTTTTTCATGTGTCGTCGATCGTCACATGGATAGAGGAATTATCTGGGAACCGTCGCCCCGCCGAGCTGCGCGAACGTATTGTGGTCCGGATCCTTGATCTTGATGCTGACCATTTCGATCGACGTGCAGGCCGGCAGCGCAGCGCCGTTGGCGCCGACGAGCGGAAGCAGCGCTTCGGCGCTGCTGCTGTCGATTTCCATCTCGCCGTCCTCAGGCGTCGAGTACGTGAACGCCACCGGGAAGTCGATGACGGTCATGTCGCCGCCGGTCGGATCGTTGAGCGACGCGCGGCTCAGCGTGGCCAGCTCCCAGGCGTCGTCCTGGGCGCCCGTGATCAGTGTTTTGCCATCGGCGCGCACAATGCCCTTGCAGCTGCTGCGCACGAATGTGACGTGGCAGGGACGAGCCTCGAGACCGAGCGGGTTGCCGGCCGCGTCCTCGGCTTTCGAACAATCCTTGAGCAGCTTGGCCTGGGTCTGAACCGTGCACTTGCCCTTCGCGGAATACGCGTAGGTCGTGCCGCCGCCGCCGAGCACCGGCGGCGTAACCGGCTGACAGGCGTCGGTTCCGCTCTCGGTCGTGGCATTGACCGGATGCAGCGAATAGCTCGGGCAAGCGGCGTAGGCGCGAACCATCGATCCCCGGACACCCTTTGCCGGCGCCGGCCCGCGGGATTCCTCCGGCGTGCCGGCGTCGAACCCGAACGTGCACTGGGCGCCGGCCGTGCCGCAGTAGATCCCTGCTGCGGCGATGACGACAAAAGGCATGACGAGTCTGCGCATTCCCGGTTCTCCTTCAGAGTCGGATGCTCCTCCTACAGGCCAGAGTGAGGCATATCCAGTCCAAATCGCGCGCGAGCAGGAAAACTGTGCGATGCGGTTCACAGGCTGCGACGCGGCGCACCTCTGCGCGGCGACGAGAAATGAAACGGGGCGGTGCAGAATCTGCACCGCCCCGTTGTTTTTGCGGCCGGGCTCAGGTCGCCCGGTTCGTACCTTCCGGTTTCGCCGAAGCGGAAACCCGGTTTACTTCGGAGAAGTCGCGCCGCCGAGCTTGGCGAACGAGTTTCCGTCCGGATCCTTGATCTTGACGTCGACGATCTCGATCGAAGTGCAGGCCGGCAGGGCGGCGCCGTTGGCGCCGACGAGCGGGAGCAGTGCTTCCGCGCTGCTGCTGTCGATTTCCATCTCGCCGTCCTCAGGCGTCGAGTACGTGAACGCCACCGGGAAATCGATGACGGTCATGTCGCCGCCGGTCGGATCGTTGAGCGAAGCGCGGCTCAGCGTGGCCAGCTCCCAGCCGTCATCGACTGCGCCGTTGATCGGCGTCGTGCCGTCGGCCTTCACGATGCCTTTGCAGCTGCTGCGCACGAACGTGACGTGGCAGGGACGAGCCTCGAGACCGAGCGGGTTGCCGGCCGAGTCCTCAGCCTTCGAGCAATCCTTGAGCAGCTTGGCCTGCGTCGAAGCGGTGCACTTGCCCTTTGCGGAATACGCATAGGTCGTGCCGCCGCCGCCGAGCACCGGCGGCGTCACCGGCTGACAGGCGTCGGTTCCGCTCTCGGTCGTGGCATTGGCAGTCGGATGCTCGGTGCTCGTGCACGCGGCGTAGTTGCGAACCATCGATCCCTTGACGCCCTTTGCCGGCGCCGGACCGCGGGAATTCTCCGGCGTGCCGCCGTCGAATCCGAACGTGCATTGAGCGCTCGCAGTGCCGGCGTAGATTCCCACCGCGGCGATGACAGCAAAAGGCATGATGAGTTTTTTCATTTCGATTTTTTCCTCCCAGGAGTTGCCAGAATTGCGGTAGCGAAATGGTCGATGTTCTTCGACCCGCGTTGAGCCGCCATCTTTTTTTCCGAGCCGGCGCAGTTTCCGGCAGGCGAGGCTGCTCGAGTACTACTCACGTACCGAACTGGATCAGGCAACACCAGTCGAAATCGACGATCCGTGGGGAATTTCGGCGGGGTTTCGGACCGCGGATTTCTGCCGCAGCGCGCCAGACCGCGGGTCGATTCTACGATCCGCGAGGCCTGTTCGCCGCGCCGCGTTTTCGAAAATCGACGCCGCATCGCTATCATCCGCCGGTGCCGGTTGTTTCCGCGATCAAAGGACCAGCCGGAGCGCTGCCCGCGCAAGCTTTGCCGCGCCTCCCCACCCGGCCGGCGACTTCCCACACCGGTGAGCGGGTGCGTCCTTTCGCACGCCTCCCGGCTCGCCTCCGGCAGATTGCGGGCCTGCGGGCCGTCGGGATCTTCGCATTGCCACTGGCCGTCGCTGCGGTGTCCGTCATTCAGTATCTGCCGGCAGTCCGCTACGGATTTGTCTTCGACGACCTCTCGCTGCTCGATGCGGACGGCACTCCGCAACCGCTCGGCGGCTGGATTCCCTACCGGCCGGTCCGCTACCTGAGCTACTTCGTCGATCACTGGCTCGGCGGAACGCCGCAGATCTTTCATCTGGACAACGCGCTGCTGCATGCCGCGGTTGCCGCGCTGGTGACGGTTCTCGCCCGGCGCTTCGGCAGCGGGCGCACGGCTGCCGCGGCCGCCGGGCTCTTCGTTGCCGTGCATCCGCTTGCCGTCGAGGCCGCCGCGTATGTCGCAGGACGGCGCGATCTGCTGTGCGTGCTGTTCGGCCTCGGCGCCGTGCTCGCGCAGCATGGCGGACGGCTGCGCAGCGCGATGGCGCTGCTCGTGCTGTCGGTTGCCGCCAAGGAAAGCGGTCTCGTGTTCGCGGCTCCGCTCGTCGCGACGTCGATCCTCGCGATCGATGCGGAGATCCGCGCACGTGGAGCGCGCTCGCGCCGCGTCGCGGCAGTCCTTGCTGCCGTGTGCGCGGCCGCCGCGTGCATGCTCGCGTACGGAGCTACCGGCCCGTGGCTCCCGCCCCTCGACCTGAGCGGCGTCGCGCTGGCGGGCCGCGTGGCCGTGCACTACGCGACCGGCGTCGCCGGCTTGCGGGCGTTGCGTCCGGAATATCCCGAGCTCACGGCATTTCTCGCTCACGCACGTTCGGGCGACGTCGCGTCGCTGCTGCTCGGCTCGCTCGCGACGTCAGCGGCGCTCGCCGCGTTGGCCAGCTTTACGATGTCTGCGACGCCCGACGGCGACGCACCAGGAGTTGCCGGCTGCTCTCGCAGCGGCGCGCGGGATGCGCGGCGGATCGTGTTTGCGTGGTTTGCCACGACAGTCGTTGCGCTCTCCATCTGGGGCGGCCTTCACGAACCGGGTGCAGACCGTCACGCGTACCTGCTGCTGCCGCCGCTGGCGATCGGGCTGGCGCTCGCGCTTTCGAAGCTGTCGAAGCCGGCGGGCGTCCGGTTCGCGGTCACCGCGTGTGTCGTCGTCGTTCTATGCGTTCTCGCATCGGCAAGTCGCGCGCAGATGACGATCTGGAGCAGCGACCGCGCGCTGTGGGCGAGCGCTGTTTCCGGTCCGTCACCGTCGTCGCGTGCGCGAACCAACTATGCCCGGGTGCTCGCGGGCGTGGGCCAGTACGACGCTGCAGTGTCGCATCTCGACATTGCCAGCCGGGAAAGCCCCGGCGACCCGCTGCCGTATCTCGCTCGGGCTGCGATCGACTGTGCGACGCGGCATCCGGCGAGGACGCGCCGCGACCTCGCCGGTGCGCTCGAGCGCGGCGCCGAGCCTGGCGCCGCCGCCGAAATCGCCGCGTCGTGCGCCGCCGTCCGGCAGGACGTTCCGTGACGGCCGCTGCGGTCGTCTTCTGCTGTCTCATCGCGCTCGCGATCGGTGATGGATTCGGCGCAGCGGCGTTTGCGACTGTGGTCGCGTCCGATGCGCTGCATGCGGCGCTGCCGTTCATCGGCATCCTCATCGCGGCCCGCTTTGCGCTTCGACGGCTGCCCGCGCGCGCTGCGCTCGTGCACCGGCTTCATGCTTCGGTCCAGGCTCTGATCGCGACGATGTCGTTCGGATGGATCTGGCTCGAGCCGCATTCGATGCTCACGTCGCACACCGGCGGGAGCCTGGCGGCGATGGGCTGGCTCGCGGTCGCGGGCGGTACGCTGGGGTTGGTTTTCGCGCTGATTTCGGAGCGTTCGAAGAACCCGCCGGTGATGCGCGAGCTCTCGATCGGAAGCTGGGTCTTCCTGCTGCTGGTCGGCGGGCGGATCTATCGCGCGTTCGACCACATCGAAGCGGGCACGCGCCTCGCGGCGTGCATTGGCGTGGTCGGTGCTACGTTCGCGGCGACGCTGGCCGTCTGGTTGCTGCTTCGCAACCGGCAGCGCCTCGCGACCGCGATTCCGGCGCTGGCGCCGGCAGTCGCGGCGATTGCGCTGCTCGCGGCATCGCGAAGCGGCGGCGGGCCGTCTTCGCCGGCGCCGCGCGAATCGATCCTGCTCATCGTCGTCGACACGCTGCGCGCCGACATCGCCGACGGACACTTCGAATCGGAAACCGGCACGATGCCGCAGCTCGCACGCATTGCCGCGCAGGGAGTTCGTTTCACGCAGGCGGTTTCGCCGGCGCCGTGGACATTGCCGGCCACGGTAAGTTTGCTCAGCGGATGGAATCCGCACCGGCACGGGTTCGGCAGGACGGCCTCGGACTGGGAAGTCCTGCGGGGAAATCCGGACGCGCTGTATCTCGCGCCGGCGCTGCGGCAGGCGGGATACCTGACGTCGGCGTTTCTGAACAATCCGTACCTGCGACCGTGGTTCGGCTTCGGTCCCGGCTTCTACCTGATGCGTCCGTACCACGGGCGCGCCGTCGACGGTGCAGCGCTCGCTCTCGACTGGCTGCACGGCCACATCGCGTCACCATCGTTCATGCTGCTTCATCTGATGGATCCACACTGGCCGTACGATGCGCCGCCCGGCTTCGGCGCCGCGCGCCAGCCGTGCAGCGCGTGCGACTCGCTGTTCGCGACGCAGTACGAGAACCTCGACGCGGCGGCGCGCGCCGAAGTGGAGCGCCGCTACGCCGCCGAAGTCCAGTACACCGACGGCATGCTCGGTCTTTTCTACGATACGCTCGATCGCGGCGGAGCACTCGAACACACATGGCTCATTGTCACGTCCGATCACGGCGAGGAGTTCTGGGAACATGGCGGCTTCATGCACGGACACTCGCTGTTCGACGAGCTCTTGCGCGTGCCGCTCGTCGTCGTGCCGCCGAAATCGCGCGGTGATGCGAAGCGTGCGATCCGCATCGATACGCAGGTGCGCCTCGAGGACGTGGGGGCGACGATTCTCGACATCGCCGGAATCGACGCGGGCAAGGCGCCCGACGGGCGATCGCTGCTCTCGCTGGTCTCGGACGCGCCCGACATCGCGCCGCGTCCGTCGGTAGCCGGATACGTGAAATCGCCGACCGAGCTCGCGTGGTCGGTGCGGCGCCCGCCGTGGAAAATCGTCAAGTCGCCGGTGCTCGCGGCCAATCGATTGTTCAACCTGGCGAGTGACCCCGGCGAGACAGCCAATCTGCTGTTCAACCCGCGAATGCCCGACGATGAGCGCGCGGCGGCGTCGCAGGCGTATTTTTCGCTTGCCGGCGAGGCACGCCGGATGGGGCTCGAAGTGAACCGGAAGCCGGCCGCATCGGAGCTTACCTCCCCGGAATCCGACACCAGGGATCAGCTTCGAAGCCTCGGCTACGCGCACTGACGCGGCGGAATCTGCGAGCGCGCCTTACTGAACCGGTCCGCCTTTCGGATCGCTCGAGCGCTCGACCTTGTAGATCGCGACAGGCCTCATCGTGCGCTGGATCTTTTCGGGCCGCCGGTCGTACGTCTCTTCGAGGAACGGAGGATCGAACTTCATCCGCGCAATCACCTTCATCTGCACGAACGGCGTGCGCGACTGCGTACCGAGGCCGCGCGTGACGAAATAGACCGGCCCTTTGCCGGCAAGGAACGCGACGAGGTCGGGAAGGATCCTGCGCGCGGCCGGCTCACCCGTCGGTGGAACGGTGATGTTGTTGCGATCGTGAACGAGCCACAGCGCGGGCCCGATCATCAGCGGGCTCAGCTCGCGATCGATGAGAATCGTGCCGTCGCGTGGAATGGCGGCATCCAGCTCGGCGAGCGCTGCCCATCCCCCTTCGCAAAGCTCGCGGCCCCATACCGGGGCCACAGCTCGCGCGACAGGAATCGCAAGCAGCGCCACGCACGCGAATGCGAGAATGCGACTGCGTTGCGCCGCACGGCTCGCGGCGTAGACGCCGAGCAGCATGAGCAGCGGCAGGAGCAGCGGCACATAGCGCCTGGCACCCCACGGTACCGACGGATAAACGTGCGGATTGTAGAACAGGATCAGAATGACGATCGTCGCGAGCGCAATCACGAATGAGCCGCCCGCGAGCCGCCCGCGGCTCCGCCAGGCCGCGATACATCCGATCGCCGCAAGCGCGAGTCCGGTCCAGCCGATCGAGAATGAAAGCCACATGGGCGTCCGGTCGTAGAGAAAGCGCGCCGCCGTCGCCTGCCCGGCGATCACCGCGAACAGAAACGCCGCACGCACCACCGCAGACCAGCCGGCATATCGCGACGCGACGGCCATTACGCCGAAGATTGCCGCGAGTGCTGCGGCGATCGTCAATGTCGCTGGTCTTCCCTGATACAGGATCACCAGGCGGATCCATGCGTTGCGCAGATGGTCGGTGAGCGGAAGCGTCCACGTGCCGGGAATCATCGTCGCCGGAATGATGGTCACCGCGGCGACCGCGACGAATGCAACAGCGAAGACCGTCATCGCGGCGCTGCTCGGGGCCGGGCTGCCGGACAGCGGCAAACACTCGTTTGTCTGCGCGCCGCGCGCGGCTGTCTCCGGTCGCGCTCGAAAGAACGGCTCGAGCGCGAGCGCCGCAAGCACGATCAGCCCGATCTCGATGCGGGTCAGCACGGCCGCTCCGAACGCGGCGCCGGCGAGCATCGCGTCCATGCGTCCGGGATTCATCCGTGATCGCGCCAGCACGGCGGCGCCCGACAGGCAGAAGAACGCCGCAATCGGCTCCGACAGCGGCATCCGTGCGACCAGGTACATCGGCGAGCTGATACCGAGCAGAATGGCTGCGGTCAGCGCGAAGCCCGGCTCCAGCCACGCGCGCGCCAGCAACCAGAACGCCCACAGTGCGAGCGCCATGAAGACCGGAGAGTATCCGGGTGCTCCTTCCTCCCAGGTCGCGCCGCCGGGCGCACCGGCCGCCACGAAGATCGCCGCCCACACGGATGGAACAGGGAAGAACGACGGCCACGCGCGCCCGGAGTCGAGCGACTCGATCATCATGGCCCCGGGAACGCGCCGGAATGGCGGTCCGGTCGACTCGAAAACCTGCGACATCGAATCGAACAGCATCGAGCGCAACTCGAGCGGCAGCTTCGGGCCGAGCTCGTCGTCGCGGCCGAGCGTTCCGTGGTGGGCGAGCGAAACCCCGGACGCAATGTAAGCGGTCGAGTCGGACGCACCGATGAACGTGGGATAGGCCGGCCAGTACAGCGTCAGCGCGGCGAGCAGGACCAGCGGCCCGATCCGGTCCGTGGTCCGGTCTTCTGCAGGCGGCGCGAGATCGACGCCGGCGCCGATGCCGAGCCTGCGGCGGATCAGCGTCGCGGCGAGTGCGACGAGGCCGTTGCCGGCCAGCAGCGCGCCCAGAGTGAAGCGTTCGACGGCGGTGAGAACGATCGCAACGATCGTGGTCGCGATCGCGCTCGCGACGATGTGCGCGAAGCTTGCCGGCACCACCAGTCGCGTCTTGCCGAGGATCGCGCGTCCTGTCGCGTAGAAGCAGACGAAAGCCGACAGCGACGAGAGCGCGGCTCGAAGGATGGAATCGACAGGCACGCGGGGGTGTACTCGCCGTCAGGGACAGGGATCGGAATGAGGTGGATCAAAAAGAAACGGGGCGGTGCAGAATCTGCACCGCCCCGCTTTTGCTTCCGGGCTCAGGTCGCCCGGTTCGTACCTTCCGGTTTCGCCGAAGCGAAGCCCGAATTACTTCTTACTTGGGAACGGTCGCGCCGCCGAGCTTGGCGAACGAGTTTCCGTCCGGATCCTTGATCTTGACGTCAACGACTTCGATCGACGTGCAGGCCGGCAGGGCGGCGCCGTTGGCGCCGACGAGCGGGAGCAGTGCTTCCGCGCTGCTGCTGTCGATTTCCATCTCGCCGTCTTCAGGCGTCGAGTACGTGAACGCCACCGGGAAATCGATGACGGTCATGTCGCCGCCGGTCGGATCGTTGAGCGAAGCGCGGCTCAGCGTGGCCAGCTCCCAGCCGTCATCGACTGCGCCGTTGATCGGCGTCGTG